>CAMCCU010000632.1 GCA_945872975.1 Pedosphaera parvula Ellin514 | reverse complement strand
ACGCTCTTCACTTCACGATTTTGGTTTTGCGTTTTTGACGGCTCCCTCGCAGTGTCCGGCGCATTCGGTTTAGAGTCCGATGGACCAAATGACCGCCAATCAACTTCAATAAAGGAAACGCCACCGATGAACTGGTATTACGCCGCAGGGGGAAGACAGCAGGGCCCTGTTGACGACGCACAGCTCGACGCGATGCTGCAATCCGGCCAGATCAATCAAGACACTCTCCTCTGGCGCGATGGCATGGCCAACTGGCAACCACTGCGACAGGCACGCCCCTCGGCTGATGCGCCGCCGTTCGTGGCGCCGGCAGCGGACGCGAGAGCGAGCGCAGGCGTCGGCGAAATCGTTTGCGCCGAGTGCGGCAAAATCTTCTCGAAGGACAACGCGATCCAGTATGGCACGGCCTGGGTCTGCGCCGCGTGCAAGCCGATCTTCCTCCAGAAACTGCGCGAAGGGGCGGCCCTTGGAGGAGCGTTGCAGTCCACCACCGGAACCTATGTGGATCCCGAGACCTTGATCGCCCAGGCCACCTCCCGCGAGTGCTCCGTGGACATTGGGAGTTGCATTGGCCGGGCCTGGGGATTGTTGAAGGAGAACTTCTGGGTGCTGGTCGGCGCGACGTTCGTCGTGCAGATGTGCCAGGGAGCGGCCGGGGCCATTCCCATTCTTGGCTATTGCGTGGGGCCGGTCCTGCAAGGTCCGCTCATGGGCGGGCTTTATCTGCTGAATCTGAAGCTCAAGCGCAAGGAAGGCGGCGAATTCGGCGACGCGTTCTCCGGCTTCAGCAACTTCGTCCAGTTGATGCTCGCAAGCGTGGTCACCACGGCCATCACCTACCTCTTCTTCATCCCGGCGGGCATCTGCTTCTTCATGTACACCGAATCCAAGAACGAGGGCATGATGATCGCCACCGGCGTCATGGCTCTTCTGGCTTTCCCCGTCGCCGCCTACCTCACCGTCTCGTGGCTGTTTACCTTTCTCCTGATGGTGGACAAGAAACTCACCTTCTGGACCGCCATGAACGTCAGCCGAAAGGTCATCAACAAATGCTGGTGGGGAATGCTGGGGCTGATGATCGTGGTCAGCCTGCTGCAGCTCGTCGGGTTCCTGGCGTTTTGCATCGGAATATTCGTCAGCATGCCCTTGATCTTCGGATCCATCGTCTATGCCTACGACGACATTTTCCGGAGAGAAGAATGACGCGCGCATTCAATGCTGAATGATGTCCTCCGTTTCAGACATTGCCCCAAGTCCCCAGCCGGATGGCGAACCCAGTCCAGGCAGTAAAACTTGGCCCCGGCCCCTGGCGGCCATCTCCCTCTTCGTGCTCGGCGCATTCATGGCGAAGCTTTGGATGGGATTGAATCTTCCCTTCCCCGTCTGCCTTCTCCGAAAACTAACCGGCGTGCCCTGCCCGACCTGTGGCTGCACGCGGAGCCTAGCGGCCTGGACGCGGCTGGATGTCGGTCAGGCCTTCCTGCTCAATCCTCTCTTCTTCCTCGTGTGCGTGTCCGTCCTGATTTGGTTCGCCGCCCGCGCCATCGAGTCGAAGTCAGCCCGCACCTTGCTTCCCGCCCTGGCAGAGGTTTTGAAGAAGCATCTGGGCTGGAAAGTCTTTGCTGCCGCCGTGCTCATCAACTGGATTTACCTTTGCCTGACCTTGCCGAAGTAATGCCGTGATGAACGTGACCGTCGTGACGTGCCCAAGCTGCCGGAACGCACTGCCGCAGTCCCTCTGCAACACCGGCGCGATGGCCCATTGTCCTTCGTGCGACATCGCCGTTCAGGCCGAGGTGTTTCCCGCCTTCTTCAAGGGCACAACCATCGGGCAGAAAGCCGAGACCATCGTCGAGGAAGGAACCTCGAGCTGCTTCTATCACGAGAAGAAGAAGGCCGTCATCCACTGCGACGTCTGCGGACGCTTCCTCTGCGCTCTGTGCGATCTGGATCTCGGCGGCTCGCACGTCTGCCCCGCCTGCGCCGACGCCGGCCGCAAGAAAGGAAACGTCACGGAGCTGGAGACGAACCGCACGGTCTATGATTCCGCCGCACTCACGCTGGCGCTAGGTGCTTTCGTAGTGTGGCCCGTTGCCATCATCACTGCGCCGGCGGCGATTTACTTCGCGGTGCTCTCGTGGAGACGGCCTGGCAGTCTCGTTCCCCGGACGCGCCTGCGCTCTTATCTCGCCATCATGATTGCGCTGCTCCAACTCGCCGGCTTCGCGCTCCTCGCTGTCTTGATCATCAAGGAATCCTGACCGGCCATGAGCGCGCCAGCCATTACTTACACGAAGGTTCCGGGTCTGGGGACCGGGGTCTTTGAATATTCGCGGCTTTACGTCGGCCCGGATCATCTGCTGCTCGTCGGCTCCACAGCCTGGAGCGAATCCTATCGCCGGTTTTATTTCCGCGACATCCAGGCCGTCTTCATCCGCCCATCGGTGTGGGGTAAGATTCAAAACGCTGTCTGGGCCTTGATGCTCTTTCTCGCCGCCATCATCGCCATTCAAGTGAGCGACGTCGGTGCGGTCATCGCGTGGATCATCGCAAGCCTCTTCGCGCTCGGCCTCATTGTAAACACCCTGCGCGGCCCGACGTGCGCCTGCTACATACAAACCGCCGTCCAGACCACTAAGCTAAGCTCGCTCGGACGCCTGCGACGTGCTCAGAAGTTCCTTACGCAACTCAAGCCGCTCATCGCAAACATCCAAGGAACGACGGCGGCAGTGGACGCCGCAGCCAATCCTGCGGCGGAGTCAGGCCCGCCCGTGCCCGGTCCTTGATTCGCGCCGCAGATCAAGCACTCTCCAGCCATGCCGGGCCTCAGCCACCAACGCTGCTTTCAGCATTCCAACCGCGAAGCCGTCGCGCGTTGCCCGGAGTGCCGGCGCTTCTTCTGCCGCGAATGCGTGACGGAACACGACGACCGCCTCCTCTGCGCCGCCTGCCTCAAGAACACCGCGCACGTTCCGTTGACTCAGCGCAGCGGCTTCGTCCGCATCGTTCG
>CAMCCU010000631.1 GCA_945872975.1 Pedosphaera parvula Ellin514 | reverse complement strand
TCATTACAAGGCCCGGCCCGAGTTTCAGCAGTTGAAGGCGGTCAAGAAGGCGACCGGGGTGTAGCCAACCAAGGCGCTGACATGGGTCGGAACGATACCCCTCGATACGTTCGAACCTGTTTTAAAAATTCCTTTTACCGAGGTCGACGACGTGCGGAGGCGGACGGTTTGATGTGAACCCGAATCCGCCTCCGCACGTCGTCGGCTACAGGACAATTGCCGGGCAAACTACGTCGTCGGAGCGCGCACCTTTGCGCCTGAGCCACCCTTCCGACGTACTAGCCAGACACCCCGCGCTGCGTGCGCTCAGTGCCAAATCCCTGCTCCACTTCACGTTCCTCGAACGCTGGCAAATTCTTCCCCTCGTTCTCGACGGTCGTTCCAAACTATTTCGACCGGCACAATTCTCCCTTTCGCCAGTTCCGCCGCGCTGGGTTCATTGGATTCCATTCGCGGGTTTTACCCAAGGCAGCGTCGCCGACTCGGCAACACGTGGGCTGATGGACGGAATCCCGTTGGGATAAAAACCAAGGCACACTGCGGGAGCGCCGTAGGCGCTGCATATTTGCAGATCGCACCGCCGCCACAAAACCACTCAGCCCCGTCGGGGCGACATTGGACGCGCTGACGGATCAGTAATGTCGTTTGCCACCCGCCCATCGAATCCTGATGCCGCTCCTTACAGAGCTCGGGAATTCTTCGGGCTGGACGTTCTACAAATATGCCGCGCCTACGGCGCTTCCGATATCGTTTCTTCACCGCGAAGGTCGGCACAACGGCGGAGCCGGCCCCGGTGGGCACCTCTGTCGAGCCGTTGTTCGTCATCGAAACTCTCGAAGCAGCCGGGCGCTACAATGTGTTCGTGTCGGTGGTGAATTCGTCGGGCAACGAGGGTCCGCGCTCCACGGTGATCGTGGCCGAAGTGCTGGCCAGGGCGGCGGCGTAGGCTGGCGGCTATGCTTTAGCGCGACACCAATTCTCGCCAGCCTCAGAGCTTTGACCCTGCGCGACGCAACTCTTCCACCGCTCGCGCGATGTCCGCCGGCGTGCCGAGCTTCATGCCGGGAAAATATCCGCGGACGATGCCTTCCCGATCCACGAGCGCGATCTGGTCGGCCTTCCGGAATCCGCCGGGCATCTCCATGTAGGGCGAGCTGGGGTCGCGCGTGAGAAAGCTGGTCTCAATGACATGGTAAAGCGCGGTCTTGCTCCCGGTGAGGAACAGCCAGCGCTTCGGGTCGGCACCGAACTGGTCGGCGAACTTGCTCAACACCGCCGGCGTATCCGTGCCGGGGTCCACGGTGAACGAGAGCAACTGCACATCCTCCTGCCCCGCCACCAACTGCTGCACCTCGGCCATGCGCCGGTTCACCATCGCGCAGGAAATCGAGCAGCCCGTGTGGACGAAGTTCACCACGAGAAATTTCCCGCGCAACTCCTCCCGCGTCACCGTGCGACCGCCTCGTTCCGTGAAGCTGAAGTCAATCAACCGACGCTCACCCGTCGGCGTCTCGTGTCCGCGCTGGCCAGGGAATCGAAAGCCTGCCGCCACGGCAACAATCGCGAACGTCACCACCGCCAGCAGCGATACTCCCCACAGGAAAATCTTCGCGTCTGCCTGCGGCGGTTCAATCGGCGACGGGATTTCACGAGACGGAAGTTGGTTTGAATCTAAAGACACAGATGAAGACTGTACCAGGGGCGAACTGCGGTCCAGAGGTTGATTGCCATCGGCTTCCTGGGCAAGAAAATGGGCGAGAGGAGATAGCTCTCACTCTCGCCCCGTTCAAATCAGTAATCGAACCGGCCAGACTCAGTCCGGCTTGTGTGCGCTGTGGCAGGCTTTGCAGTTCACTGCTTCCTTGTACTTCGCAGCACCATCGGGAGCGCCGCTCTGGAGAGCCTGGGCCGCAGCCAGCAGCTTCTCCGTCTTTTCCTTCCAGCTCGCGTCGTCGCCCTTGGGCGGCTTGGCGGAACACATCGCCTTGTAACCGGCGACGAGCTGGGTCAACTCAGCCTTGCTGGCTTTGCCGTCGACCGCCTTCTTGCAGACCGGGTCGGTGCCCTTGGGAGCTTTGTGATACAGCTTCATGAACTCCTTCGTCGGGTCTTTGCCCTCCGCTGCGTTCAAGCCCGAAATCAATGCGCCGCCCGCGATCATGGACGCCACGCACACCGTAATGCCGATTGTGATGTATTTCTTCATGGTTATTAAATAGTGACTGTTCACCGGACTAGACAGGGCGAACAGCGATGCGGTTGCATCCCGCCTGAAAAATCTGGATGGCCGGAAAATGCCAAGAACTCCCCCGCCCCGCCAAGCACTATTCCCACTGGCACAGCCGCTCCACGTAAGCCGCCGACCCATCCCGCAACCAGCCGTCGAGCTGCGCCTGATCCTTCAATTGCTGACCACGCGCCCGTGGCACGACGATGAACCGCGACTCCATCTCCGACAGCCCCGTCATGTCCACCCAGAGCTTTTCAAACTGCGCGACCGGGAAGACATCCTCCTGCCCATGACCCCATCGCTTCTTCACATCCTTGATCGTCACGTAGGTCGGCATCTTCGCCGCCAGCAAACGGATCGCCGCCGCAACCTTCGCTTCATCCGCGAGGTCCGCACGCGTCAGCGCAAACACGCTTAGCAGCTTCTCCACATCGATCCAGCAACTGTTCGAGTTGTAATAAGTCAGACCGAACTCCGCCTCTTCGCGCGGCATGGCCAGACCCTCGACCAGGCGCACACGCCCATTCACGCGCGCCAAACCGCCGCCGCGATCCTCGAGGCGACGCGTGATGACTTCGAACGTCAGGCCCGCACCGCCATCGATGTGACGCCCGAGCATCGCCGGATCGACGTCCGCGCCGAGCGTGTCGATGTTGTGCAGAAAGAGATGCTTCAACTGCGGACGTTCGCGCAGCAGCGTCGCCAGCACGCCGTTGCGAAACAGGTTCGGCACTTCGAACCAGTGCCCGACCGGATGCAGGCATTGCAGCGGAAGATTGTCCGTGTAATCCGAGGC
>CAMCCU010000630.1 GCA_945872975.1 Pedosphaera parvula Ellin514 | reverse complement strand
CTGCACCAGATTCCCGCCACGCGGTCGGTGTTCATCAGCGGGCCGCTGTCCATGCTCGGCGGCTTTGGCATTGCGGCGGGCGTGCTGTGGATGCTGCGCCAGTTATTTCAGCGAACGCAAAGCTCCAGCGAATCCAAGGTCGCCTCGCTCGTCGGACAGACCGCCACCATCATCACGCCGATTCCGGAGAACGGCGTGGGTGAAATCGCCTACGTGCAGGCCGGCACGCGTTACACCGCTCCCGCACGCGAGGAGCACGGCCTCGCCGTGACCAATGGCCGTCCGGTCAAAATCACGCGACTCGTCGCCGGGCAATTCTTCGTCACGGCGGATTGAACGAGGGACCATTCAACTTTTCACGACACACTTTAAACCAAATCCTATGAACCTACTCCCCCTCCTCGCCCAGAGCTCACTGCCTGTTGGTGCCATGACCGCCGTCGTTATCGTTGGGTTTGTGGTGATGCTCTTCGTCGGCCTGGCCGTCGTGCTGAGCCGCTACACGAAGGTCGGACCGAACCAGGTCCTCGTCGTGTCCGGACGCAAGCATCGCTTCATCGATCCGGACGGCACCGAGCGCGCGCGCGGCTTCCGCATCGTCAAGGGCGGCGGCACGTTCGTCTATCCGGTCGTGGAGAAGGTGGACATCCTTTCGCTCGAACTGCTCACCATCGATGTGATGACGCCCGAGGTTTACACCAGCAAAGGCGTGCCCGTGAAGGTCGATGGCGTGGCGCAGATCAAGGTGAAGGGCGACGACATTTCCATCGCCACCGCTGCCGAGCAGTTCCTCAGCAAGAGCGTCGATGAGATCAAGAACATCGCCATGCAGACGATGGAAGGCCATCTCCGCGCCATTCTCGGCACGATGACGGTGGAGGAGATTTATCAGAACCGCGACGCCTTCGCGCAGAAGGTGCAGGAGGTCGCCGCCGGCGACATGGCGAACATGGGCCTCGGCATCGTGAGCTTCACCATCCGCGACATCCGCGATACGCAGGGCTACCTGGACGCGCTCGGCAAGCCGCGCATCGCCCAGGTGAAGCGCGACGCGCAGATCGCCCAGGCAGAAGCGGACCGCGACGCGCAAATCCGTTCCGCCGCCGCCACGCAGGCCGGACAGGAAGCGAAGTTCGCCGCTGACTCGAAGATCGCTGAGGCGCAGCGCGATTATCAGAGCAACGTCGCCAGCTATCAGGCCACGGTGAACCAGAAAAAGGCCGAGGCTGATCTCGCCTACGATCTCCAGAAGTACAAGACCGGCCAGCTCGTGAAGGCGGAAGAAGTCCAGGTCCAGATCATCGAGAAGCAGAAACAGATCGAGCTGCAGCAACAGGAAATTCTGCGCAAGCAGCGCGAGCTGGAAGCGAACGTGCAGAAGCCCGCCGACGCCGAGCGTTACAAGGTCGAGGCGCAGGCCAACGCGAAGAAGTATCAGCTTGAGACCGAAGCCGCCGGTGCCGCTTCCGCCACCAAGCAAAGCGGTTTCGCCGCTGCCGAAGTCAACAAAGCCATTGGTCTCGCGGAGGCCGAGGCGAACAAGGCGCGCGGTCTGGCCGAAGCCGCCATCATCGAGGCGCAGGGCCGCGCCAACGCCGAGGCGACGCGTCTCAAGGCCGAAGCCTTCCAGCAATACAACGAGGCCGCCGTCATCGAGCTGCTCGTCAAGGTGCTGCCCGAGATCGCCGGACGCATCAGCGAGCCGCTGTCGAAGATGGAGAAGATGGTCATCATCAATTCCGGCAACGGTCCCGGCGGCGGCGCGAGCAAGCTCACCGGCGACGTGACGGCGATCATGGCGCAGCTCCCGCCCATCCTCGAAAGCCTGACGGGCGTGAAGTTCGAAAAGCTGCTGGAGCAAGTACCCTCGCTGCGGAAGGCGATGGGGAAGGACAATCGAGAGTAATGAAATGATCTTAGCGAAGACTTGGATTGATATGGACTACGTGAAAGCTGCGGCTTGGTTAGCCCTTGTTTCTGGCTCTTGCCTGATTGTCGCAGCCAGCGTCTTGGCTTTGCAAAATCGAGCGTCTTCCAATGTGGTATTTGCTACTGCCGCATTGGTTGGAACCGCTATTTTTTACTTTCTTCAATTGGTGTTTGAACTTCAGGGTTCGACTAGCACCGAAGTTATTAACGCTGAACTCACCATCGATAGAGAAAAACGCGAAGTCCATAATTGGTCCACAAATCACCATCCACCTTTCAAGTATGCGTACGAGCAGCCATTAAACAAATGGCTATCACTTCAACCAATCAGTGAGGTTAGGTCAAATGAGGTTAGTCTCATCAGGGATGCCATCCTCGTTAGCACTTTATCTTTATTTCAATGGGAAGAACCAGATTGGCAAATGAAGGAAAAGCGCGTTAGTTCGAGGCGTGTCGCACATTGGACTCGTGGTCCTGATTCAAGCGAAGGAGCCTATGAACGTGTTTTACTGGTGTCTATTGGAGAGCTTTTGAAGAAGTCAGGGAATTTGATTCCCGCTGACTTTGCAGAAGGTGGACGCAAGGAACTGCACCTGCCCCCTTCTTCAAACATTTCAATCGGACGGACGAACATTTCAATCCGAAGTCCTTTCTGTGAGATTTCTTTTGAATTTGAAGAGGCCGAAGGAATGCACTTTGAAAAGCCAGGTGACGAGACTCGTCCGATGATGACCAATGGAGAACCGCGCTTCGTGACATACGTAGTTCCAACTCGGGTGACGACTCGTTTTCTTAAATTGCGCACCCATCACCCAGAGCGGTCAGATTATGAAAATTGGACCAAGCGGCTGATTGTAAAAGCAAGACTCTGGCTTGAATCGTAATTTTTCAAAACTGGTTATGCAAACTCCCCTCATCATCGGCAGCAACGGTTTTGTCGCGGCCATCGACCTGACGGATGGACGCGAGCTGTGGCGGACCAAGCTCCAGACTGGAGTCTTCGCGGCGACGACGAGCGAGGATGTTTCCGTGTTGGTGCAGGGCGGGTTTGTCTTCGCGGGCTCGCGTGGAAATCTGTTCTGCCTCGACGTGGGGACCGGC
>CAMCCU010000629.1 GCA_945872975.1 Pedosphaera parvula Ellin514 | reverse complement strand
CTTCGCCGAATGTCTCGACTCATCGTGATGCGCTCGCCGCTGTTCTGCCTTTTCCTGCTTTCCATTTCGCTCCTGCCGATCGCGCCAGCCTCCGCCGCCGCCGCTTCTGATTCAGACATCATTTTGCGGGAAGGCGTGGCGATCCGCTCCGGCGGGCGCATGGCGAGAACGGCGTTTCACACGGATGCCATCGAGGCGCTCATCGTCGCCGGCCTCTGGACCGCGCCGCGTGCTGGCGACACGTTGACGATGACTGACGGTACGAATCGGACGTGGGAGCCGGTCATCGCCAAGGCGGACGGATCGTTTACGAACGCAGTGCTGCGCGGCGGCTATGTTTATCTGCCGTTCGTCTCGGACGTCGACCAGGTGATGCTGCTCAAGGCGGCGGGGCATTCGATGGTCTACGTGAACGGCGAGCCGCGCACGGGCGATCCGTATCAGAACGGGAGTGTCGCGCTGCCGGTCCAGATGCGTCGGGGCACGAACGATCTGCTTTTCAGCGTGGGACGCGGCGGGTTGCGCGTCCGGCTCGCGCCACCGGCACAACCGCTCGCGCTGGATCTTCGCGACAACACGATGCCGGACTTGATCGCCGGCGAAAAGAACGAGACACACGGCGCGGTGCTGGTGGTAAACAGCACGACGAATGTGGTCCGTGACCTCGTGCTGACGGCATCGAGCAAAGGCGGCCGGACGACGGAGACGCCGCTGCCGCCGCTGCTGCCGATGAGCACGCGCAAGGTGGGTTTCACACTGAAGCATTCTGGCAGGAGCGACACCAACCGGGTTGAGCTCACGCTCAAGCTGTCGCGTCGGCAGGGGTTTCGCACCGAGCTGTGTGATTCGGCAAAGGTTAACGTGCGTGTGCGACGAGCGGACCAGACGCGTCGTGAAACGTTCGTCAGCGCGATCGACGGCAGCGTGCAGTATTTCGCCGTGACGCCAGCCCAGCCGCTCACGCGAAAACATCCGCCGCTCGCGCTCGTCTTGAGTGCTCATGGCGCGAGCGTGGAGGCGCAAGGCCAGGCGGAAGCGTATGCGGCCAAGAGTTGGGCGCACATCGTCGCGCCGACGAATCGGCGTTCCTACGGGTTCGATTGGGAAGACTGGGGCCGGCAGGATGCGATGGAAGTGCTCGCGATCGCGCAGAAGAAGTTCGGCACGGACCCGAGCCAGACGTATCTCACCGGACATTCGATGGGCGGTCACGGCACGTGGCAACTGGGCGCGACCTATCCGGATCGTTTCGCCGCCATCGCCCCGAGCGCGGGCTGGATCAGTTTCTTCTCCTACGCGGGTGGCCGTCGCTATGAAGGCACGAATGCGCTGCAGCAGTTGATCCAACGCGCCGCCACGCCGAGCGATACGCTGGTGCTGGCCAGTAACTATCTGCACCACGGCATCTACATCCTGCACGGCGACGCCGATGACAACGTGCCGGTGACGGAAGCCCGGACTATGCGCGGTGTCCTGGAGAAGTTTCATCGGGACTTCGCCTGGCACGAACAGCCGGGTGCGGGTCATTGGTGGGGCAATGCCTGCGTCGATTGGCCGCCGATCTTCGATCTGTTCGCCCGCCGCAAGATTCCAACGGACGACAGCGTGCGCGCGGTTCATTTCACGACGGCGAATCCCGGGATCTCATCCTCTTCACACTGGGTCTCGATTGAAGCGCAGCAACATGACCTGGCTGCGAGCACCGTTGACGCCGGCTGGGATCCCAGCAACCGCCGCTTCACCGCCACGACGGAAAATATCGCGCGTGTCGCGTTCAGTCTCGATCACGTGAAGTCCGGAACTGCACCGATGGTGACCCTCGATGGACAGAAGCTCACGAACGTCACGGTGACAGCCGGCGAACAGAAACTCTGGTTTTCCCGCGACGCTCACGCTTGGTCTCAGAGTCGTCCGCCGTCCCTTGCGCTGAAAGGTCCGCATCGCTACGGCCCGTTCAAGGAAGCGTTCACGCATCGGATGATGTTCGTCTACGGAACCCGCGGAACGCCGGAGGAGAACGCGTGGGCCTTTGCCAAGGCGAGGTTCGATGCGGAGGCGTTCTGGTATCGCGGCAATGGCAGCATTGATGTGGTGCCGGACACGGACTTCGACGCGGCCAAGGAACGCGATCGCGGCGTGATTCTCTATGGTCACGCGGACAGCAATGGCGCGTGGAAATCGTTGCTGGGCGAGAGTCCGGTGCAGGTTCGTCGCGGTCAGTTGCGCATCGGTCAACGCGAGCTGCGAGCCGACGATTTGTCGTGCCTCTTTCTGCGTCCGCGGCCCGGCAGTGACGTGGCGTGCGTGGGTGTCGTTTCCGGAACGGGCGTTGTCGGCCTGAAGTTGACGGATCGCGTGCCTTACTTCCTCGCCGGCGTGGCCTTTCCGGACTGCACGGTGTTCGGCCCGGATGCGCTGGCGTCGGGCGCGGACGGTGCACGCGTCGCGGGATTCTTCGGAAGCGATTGGTCGGTGGACCGGGGTGAGTTCCTCTGGCGCGACGCTCACGGCGTCCGCCGTGGGCAGCGGTGAGTTGAGCTATCAATGGTTCAAGGATGGAGCGCCGATTCCATCCGGCACGAGTGCGACGCTGATGTTTCCGACGGTCCAGCTCACGGACGCGGGCCTTTACTCGGTGGTGGTGAGCAGCCCGTGGGGCAGCGCAGGATTGAGCCGCTCCAACGCCGCGCGCAACCGGGACACCAACACGAACTAGCCCTTCGTTTCGCGCAGCAGCGTGCCGGTCGCACCGAAGGTTTCCTCCAGTGCCGACACAGTGGTCCAGCCAGGCTCCGCGAACAACCCGATGGCGGGCTGCTCGACAAGCTGGGCTTCGGTGTAGGCGTCGGGCATGAGTCTTTAACGCGATGCTTTAATCCAATCAATCTCCAGTCGGAACGGCCCGGCCTGTTTGTCCGAGATGTTAAATCCAACCGAGTTGACCTTCGCGGGATTCAGGGGCGGCACGTCCGTCAGCACCCGGCCACGGAAGGTTGGGGCAAAATCGCTGAACGCCAGCCGATGCTCTTCCCACTC
>CAMCCU010000628.1 GCA_945872975.1 Pedosphaera parvula Ellin514 | reverse complement strand
GGCGTGTGATGATAGATGATGGCTTTGACCACCCGCTCGGGCATTTCCCAATGCTGCGCGATAATGCCGCCAAGCTCTCCATGATGCACGTCGAGGATCTGCCGCTCCGCTTCCAGCGCACTTAATCCACCGTCGATCCGGGCGCGGTGAATCCATTCCAGATCCTCCGTGCTGAGATGACGGCCCATCACGAGCTTGCCGATGTCGTGCAAGAGCGCCGCAGTAAACGTCTCGGAGGGCAGGTCGCAACGCGCGACTTCAAACAATATTTCCGCCGCAGCGGCTGTCGCGACGGAGTGCCGCCACAGCTCACCTTCCGCCAGCCCGTAGGCGGCGACGTCGCGCTGGAAGGGATCCCGAACGCTGGAAGCGATCGCCAGCGAAAGCACCCGGGGCAGGCCCAGCCGGAAGACCGCCTCGGACGCGCGGGTCAACCGCTCGCTGCCGCCGACTGCTGCGGAATTCGCAGCACGCAACAGGCGCATGGTGAGCGCCTGATCGTAGTCGATGATGTCGGCCACGTCGTTCAGATCGACATCTGAGGAATTGATCAGCGCGGCGAGCCGGATGGCGCTGGCGGGCAGCGGCTTCATCTCCCGCGCGTGTTGAATCAGCTCGTTGAGTTCAACCATTTGGAACCTCCGATGTTTCTATGCGCTGGAGCCAGGCGTTCATGCGGCCACCGCCAGCGCGGGTCTGTTGTGATAAATCGTGGCGCGACCGAGCGTGGCAAGCTGCCACTCAGGATCGATGTTCAAGGTGGTCTCCGCCGTGCCGAGGAAAAGACAGCCCTGCGGTTGAAGGCACTGGCGGATGCGTTTGAGAATCACCTTCTTCGTCTCGATGTCGAAATAGATCATCACGTTCCGGATGAACACGACATCGAACATGGGCAGGATCGGCCATGGCTTGAAGAGGTTCATCTGGCGGAACTCGACCATCTTCTTGATCTCATCCTTCAGCACCCACTTGGTCTCGACCTTGGTAAAATATTTCAGGAGCAACGGGGCGGGCAGTCCACGATTCACTTCGAGCTGCGAGTAGGCTCCCTGCCGCGCCTGGGCCAGGACGGTCGGCGAAAGATCGGTGCCGAGGATGCTGACGTTCCAGTCCTTGAGCTCGGGAAAGTTTTCCCGAATCAGCATGGCAATCGTGTACGCCTCCTGCCCGGTCGAGCTGGCGGCCGACCAGATGGTGAGCTTGCGCAGTCCCGCGCGCTGCTCAATCAACGACGGCAGGATGTGCTGCTTGAGCGTTTCAAACGGATGAAAATCCCGGAAGAACGAGGTTTCGTTCGTCGTCAACGCATCGATGACCTGCTCGTTGAAGAGTGTACCGTTGCGATTCGTCCGCAGTTGAGCAACGAACTCATCAAGCGTCTTGAAGCCTGCCTGGATGGCGATGGGAGTGAGGCGCGTCTCTGCCAGGTACTCCTTCCCCGGCTCCATCACGATGGCGGCGGTATCCCTGGCGAAATCCTGGATGAACTTAAAATTTTCGGGCGAGATGGGCATGAGTAAAAGTGGTGTTGCTATTGTTCCCTAGGCAGCTCTGGCCAGTCGTGAGTCCTTCACGCGCCGGGTGATTTCATTGCAAACGCGATCCAGTGGAACCACCGAATCGGCCAGGCCCGCCTGGACCACGCAGCCCGGCATGCCCCAGACCACGCTGCTCTTTTCGTCCTGCGCGATGACCTGCCCGTTCTGCTCGCGCAAATGCTGACAACCCCGGAGCCCATCCTGCCCCATCCCCGTGAGAATGACCCCCAATGCCGCCGGCCCATACGCGGCCACCACGCTGCGAAAAAGAACGTCCACGGCGGGGCGGCAGGAGTTTTCCGGGGGTCCCTCGTGCAGTTGAAGAATGGTCCTCAATCCCTCGCGCTTCACCTCCATGTGCTTCCCGCCAGGTGCGATATAGCCGTTGCCGGGGGCGATCACCTGGCCAGGCCGCCCCTCTTGAAACTTGACTGGAGAAGTCGCCGTCAAACGCTCCGCCAGCAGGGCGGTGAACATCGGCGGCATGTGCTGGACGATGACGATGGGGACGGGGAAATCCGCCGGGAACTGCTTGAAGACTTCCGCGAGCGCATTCGGGCCGCCGGTGGATGTCCCGATGCAAACGATCTCGACGGGTCGCGTTGTCTTGCGAGGTGGCAGCGCGGCGGGCTTGAGCTTGGAGATGAACTGGGTGTGCTCGCCGGGAGGCCCTTCAACGCGGAGATGCCGGCAGTGCGCCTTAATCTTGGGCACCAGATCCGTTTCAAGGCGGAGAATGCCTTCGCTGATTGATCCCACGTTCGCCGGCTTGGTCACGTAGTCCGTCGCTCCCAAGGTAAGCGCATCCAGCGTGGTGCTCGCGCCCTTGGCGGTCAGGGTGCTGAACATGATCACCGGCAGCTTGGGGTAAACCTTCCGGATCTCGCGCAACGTCTCGAGGCCGTCCATCTCGGGCATCTCGACATCCAGCGTGATCAAGTCCGGGTTCACCTGCGGGATTTTTTGCAGCGCAATCCGTCCATTGGCCGCGGTGCCGACCACCTCTATCTGAGGGTCGCGAGCAATCACCTCGGTGATCATCTTGCGCATGACCACCGCGTCGTCCACCACGAGAACTCGAATCTTTGGCATAATAAATTTTGTAGAAAATCAGGACTGTTCGCCCCGTCGGTTCACGCAACAAGGCCGAGGATCATCAGCTTCTCTTCCAGCGCCTCTTTGGTCACCGGCTTCATCAGGAAATCATTCGCGCCCGCCTCGAGCGCCATGCCGATCTTCTCCTCGGTGTTGTTCGTCGTCACCATCATGATCTTCACATCGTCGTAATCATGGTTCTTGCGAACGAACTGCACGAACTCCAGGCCGTTCATGCGAGGCATGTCCCAATCCACCAGGGCGATAACGAACGGTTCACGCGGATCGTTTTTGATGAGGACATCCAACCCCGCACGGCCGTCCTCCGCCTCGGTGGTGGTAAATTCAAGTTCTCCGGCCAGATGGCAGAGGAACCCGCGCATGGCCTTTGAATCATCAATGACAAGCATTTTCATA
>CAMCCU010000627.1 GCA_945872975.1 Pedosphaera parvula Ellin514 | reverse complement strand
GGTCAGCGGCGTGGAATTATCCGTCGAGTAAAACCAGTAGCTCAGCGTGAAGGGCGTGTTGTTGGTGAGCGCAGCGGGAATGAACTGCCGCAGCGTCGAGGTGAAGCCGGCCCCGGGCCCCGAGGCGATCACGCGCAGGCTGCCATTGCCCGAGTGGCTGAAGGTGGTGCTGATCACCGTGTTGCTGTGCGTGCCCGCCGCGATCCACGCCGGCGAGAACTCCCCTTCGAAATCTCCGTTCGCCAGCCAATTGGTGCCGGCCTCCGGCACCGTGCCCTGCACGAGCACCAGGTCGTCCAGGTAAACATCCCCGGATGCGCCCAGGAAGATGAGGAAATTCGTCCCCGGCGTGCTGGGCGGACCCTGGATCAGCCCGCTGTAAACACCGCGACGCCAGCCGCCGTTGGTGGCACCGGCGAAGTTGGTGGCGGACCCGTAAACCGCCGGGATGTAGCGCGTGGACCAGTTGAGCGGCCGGCTGTTGTCCTCCTTCACATCGATGAGCTGGATGGACGACGCCGTCGCGATGCCATTGGTCCCCACCGGCCACGGCAGCACGCCCTCGTAGCGGACCTTGTCGATCACGACATCCTCCGCCGTCGTCGCACCGGGTTTGATCAAGGTGATCGTCTCCCCGCCCGCTTGCAGATTCCCACCAAACTGACCGAAGACAGGGATCGTCGAGCCGTAGGCGGTGATGAACGCGCCACGGTTCTTTACCAGCACGAGGTATTGGCGATTGGTGATGACGGAGCCTTTGGGGAAGATGTAATCCAGCCCATTGAAACGCCAGCCAGACAAGTCGTAGGTAAAGCCCGACTTATTGTAGATCTCCACGAACTCCGCGTCCGGCGTCAAAGGGTTGAACATGATCTCGTTGATCACCAGCGAAGACTCCACCGACGGAATCTGCGCGGTGGAATTCACGGTGACGTTCGTCGTGAATCCTGTCAGCGCGTTGCTCTTGAGATCGAAAGCCTGCAGGTTCAGAACGGTGTTTCCAGGAACGACGGGGACAAGGATGGAGAAGTTTTTAGCACTCGTCCAAGTGACGGAATACTCGACGCCATTCACGAGGATTGTCTTGGCTTCGACCGGCGCCTGGCCGATCAGCGTGACGTAATTGTTCGTCGTGTCGATGGCGCTGCCGCTGGTGAGCAGGAAGTTCGTCGCATCTTCCGCCTGGATCGAATTGAGAATCGTTGACCGCGCCGTCGCGATGTACGGCTTGATCTGGGTGTTCGGACTCGTCGGTGTAATGCCACTGGCCAGCATCGCGCCGTATTTGGCGTCCAGAACCGTGACGTACTTGTTGGTGACCCAAACGGAAGTGCAGAGCTCCTTGAGCGCGCGCAGATACATGCGGCGGAATTCCGGGACGCGATAGAGGAACGGCATCACTCTGTCCTGTCCGTTCACCGACGTCAGATTCCCCGCCAACGTCAGACTGGATGCGCTATCCGAACCGCTGTTATCCAGCACGATGTTCATGTCCCAGATCATCATCTTCCATTTGTCGTTCTTCGCCTTGTAGCCATACATGTTCTGGGAATTCCGGTAACCCAAGTGATCCCAGTCGCCCACCGCATGGGGAACCGCGAAGATGCGGAACCACTCCTCCATGTCCGCAATGCCCATCAGATTGGCGGCCATGACCGCAAGATTGTTCGTTCCCTGCGCGGCATCGATCAGTTCGAAAATAGGCTGAAACCCGTTGGCCGTGCCGTTCGCGGCGCGCACCAGGAAGTTATGCCGGTAGCTCGCGGTCTTATGCACGGGCACGCCGTTGGAGATTGTCGTGAACTTGTTGAGCGACGCCCAGAGCCGGTTGTTGGACGTGCCGGATGCGGCCGGATCCGGCTGCTCAAACCAAGGCTGAATCTTGTAAAGATTGCCGTCGTTGTCGTCCGGGAAGTAGGCATCCACCAGATCATCGCCCGGCGTCATGGTGTCTTCCATCAAGGTCGTCGTCCCATTGCGACGGTTGCCGTTGAAATACATGTTCACGAACCGGCGATAGTTCCACGGCAGGCCCAACTGACGCGCCGTCCAATAGCAAATCTGCTCACGCTGGGCGGTGTTGTCGTCAAACGGGCCATTGCCGGGAGCGTGAATCTTGTTCAGCCCGTCCGTGCCGAGGAACAAATCGTCCGGCGGAATATCGATCGCGTAATGCGCCGCCGTCGTGACCGGCGATCCCGAGAACTGATGGTAGGGACTCCCCGCCCATTTCATGCTCGCGTTGTAGATGGCGCGGAAATTCCCGTAGACCACCGTCTCGAACATCCGCTCGTTATCAAGCGCAGGGCGGGCCGCGAACGCGGCGACGTTCGAGATCGACATCCATTGCCGGTAGGTGGCGAAGCCGGAGCTGATGACCGGATCATCGAAGCGGACCAAACACTCGAACGGTTGCGGCCAGTATGGATACTGATTGGGGAACAACCGTGCGGCTCCGACCGAATCCGTCGCAGCGACCTGGAAGGCTACCATCACTCCCGTCGCCTGCCCTGGAATCGTGGCACTGAAAAGTCCGTCACCCGCCACCGCGTCGCCGCCCGTCCCGTTGTCCAGCATGTTCATGGTGACGTAAGTCTTGCTCGGATCGATGCGATACTTGAGCACCACGGACGCCAGGCCGTCGGAATCCTGCACCCGCGCCGTGACTACGACCGACTCATTGGCCACCGGCACCACCGGCGCATGTTTCACCGCGTAGATGGCCGGTGCGGCATTGGTCGTTGCAGCGCTGTTGCGCAATCCGGGTGTGCCGAGGTTCACCGGAATGTTCAGACGTCCATACGCCTCCATCCAGTTACCCTTGAGCCGAAGGAGCATCTCCGGCCAGCCGCGCAGCCAGCGGACCTGGGCGCGAAGCGTGACCGACCCATTGAGCGGCACCGTAGGAATCGGTTTGCACAGCGCGCGGTTATACATGGTGTCACCACGGGCGCTGGCCACGATGTGCAGACACTTTCCATTGCCGAAGCCGCCGGTGTTTTCGAGGAACGATCTTCCAAGCGTGCCGCGCAGGAACCAATTCCCCAAGCC
>CAMCCU010000626.1 GCA_945872975.1 Pedosphaera parvula Ellin514 | reverse complement strand
TGGAAGTGGATGGGAAAACCGGAGCCTTCGTCGTCCGACGCGAATCCAAGTCGCCAGGTCCGCCGGAGTCTCCGCAACCGATCGCCCCATCACCTCCTCAGTCCATGAAGAATACTCCCCGCACCCTCCTCGCCGCCCTCGCCGGCTGGCTCGCCACCACCACCGAGGCCCAGACCGTGGCGCCCGCAGCGCAAGATAACGCCGTCGTCCTCAGCCCCTTTCAGGTCAACACGTCCCGCGACTCCGGCTACGTCGCCTCCAGCACGCTCGCCGGCACCCGCTTGAATTCAGAAATCTGGGACACGCCCGCTGCCATTTCAGTCTTCACCTCCGAATTCCTCTCCGACATCGGAGTTCTTGACGTAAAATCTTCCCTGAATTTTGCGCTCAACGCCTCCGAGGACACCAGTAACTACACCGGCAATTTCCTCGTCGCCAACGACGTCAATATCCAGATCCGCGGCTTCATTGATGCTGCCGTCGGCCGCAATTATTTCACGTGGCGGCTCTCGTCCGATGTTTTCAACGTCGAGCGCATCGATTTTTCGCGCGGCCCCAACTCGGTGCTGTTCGGCGTCGGCGCTCCCGGTGGCATCGTCAATACGTCCAGCAAACGCGCACTCATAGGCCAGGATGCCCAACAGCTGCGCACCCGTATCGGCACGTGGGATGACCACCGCGTCGAATACGATTTCAGCAAAACGTTGCTGAAGGAAAAACTCGCGGTCCGGGCAAATCTCCTCTGGCAGGACAAGAACGACTGGCGCGAGTTCAAGACGTCGGAACGCCGCGCGGGCGCGCTCGCCGCCACGTATCGGCCCTTCAAGAACACCGAAGTTCGCGTAGATAGCGAATATGGCGACGTCGATCAGCTACACGCCCAGCCCTATCCCGCCCGGGAGGGCTTCGTTGGCTGGGAGACTGCCGGACGGCTCATTGCCAACACCTACGGTCAGGCGGTCAACGGCACGACGGCCAACACGATTGCCCCCGTGGTCTGGGATCCGTTTTCCGGGGGCGCTCCGGTGAGTTGGAACGGCAGTCGGATCGCCAGCGTAGGCCCCCGCGCCAGCGCCCTCGCCAATATCGGTGCCTCGGTGCTCGATGAATCCAAGCTGCCCCGTTGGGCGGCGATCACCAGCCCCGGTTGGACCAATGATTTTTACTACTACAACTACGCCGGTTTCCTCGAACAACGCCTCGGCGAAAATTTCTCCATCGAGGCCGCCTTCAACCGGCAGCGCGAGTCACGCTCCCAAAATCGGCCGACCGGCTTCGGCGAGGTGGTCCTGCGCGTCGATCCCAACGCCCTGCGCCCCGTCGCCAGCAACGCTCTCGGCCTCGTCACCGCCACCGAACCCAATCCGAACGTCGGCCGCTATTACATCGAGGGCCGCAATTACGGCCTCCTGATTGCCGACCGGACGACCGACGACTACCGCCTGACAACCTCCTACCGGCTCGATCTCACCCCCCGTCAACGCTGGCTCGGCCGCCACGATCTCGCCGCCCTCGTCAGCCGTACCAATGCGTTCAACCGCGACGACACCCTCGACAACCGCAACACCACTACCGTCGGCAACGCCACCTTCCCGCTCGATATCACGAACGGCAATAATCAGGTCATCCGCCGCACCTATCTCGATTTCTCGAAACCTGATCCTCGCGGGCACGGGCTCGCCGATCCGAACCGTTACCGCCTCGCGGGCCAGGGCGGCATCACCGAAGGCATGGTCCGCGTCGGCGATGCCGGCCGCGATTTCCTCGCCCGGACCGATACCTCGATGCTCGCTTCCCAAAGCCGATGGTTCGACGGCCGGGTGGTCGTCACCGGCGGTCTCCGCCGCGACCGCCTCCGTGTCTGGACCGACACCATCGATGCCGATGGCGACGGCGACTTCAATGAACACCGCGCCGCCGGGACGCGCCTCTATCCGCGCCGGGAACAGAACGGCCAGAAAGCATTTAATCAGGGCGACACCAAAACCTTCGGCACGGTCTTACATCCCCTTCCCTGGCTCGCCGTGTTCTACAATCAGTCGAATAGCTTTCGTCCGCAGACCGACCAGGACATCAACGGCGCCCTGATCGGCAACCGCAAAGGAGAGGGCCGAGACTACGGCCTGCGCTTCCGTCTTTGGGACAACAAGGTCAACGCCTCGATCGCCCGATATACCACCGATGACGCGAACGCCGCCGTCGGTTACGACAATAATTTCAACAATTTCATGAACTCGATCTGGCGCGCCATCGGCCAGTCCAACCTCCAGCGCGGAGCCGCCTCCGACAGCCAGGACTTAAGCGGCAAGGGCACCGAGGTCGAAATTACCGCCAATCCCACCAGCAGCTGGCGCCTCGCCATCAACGGCGCGCAGACCCACCAGATCGCGTCGTCCCTCTACCCGCGCAACGGGATTTACCTAGAAAGCAACCGCGCGCGATGGATGCAAAACGCCACCACGCTGCTCGGCAGCGAAATAGTCACCAGTATCCCGAATCCGGATCCAGTCACCGGCGGCCCGGCCACCGTGCTCACCGCCTTGCGTGAAGTGGACACGATCTACCGCGCCATCACCGCCGGGGCCGGTTCCACGCGGCGGCAGTTGCGTGAATACACGGGGAATTTTTTCACCGCCTATTCGTTCCGGAGCAGCGAAGGGCTCGTGCGCGGCCTGACCGTCGGCGGTGGTGCCAACTACCGCGGCAAGGGCGTCGTCGGTTTCGATACCACGAAGAAAAATGCCATCATCTACGGCCCCGCCTACACCCTCGCCAACGCCA
Source organism: Pedosphaera parvula Ellin514 (assembly GCA_945872975.1). Lineage (GTDB taxonomy): Bacteria > Verrucomicrobiota > Verrucomicrobiia > Limisphaerales > JADJPG01 > JADJPG01. Next base: position 274 of record CAMCCU010000626.1, on the reverse strand, counting down.
TGCTCGCTTATGAATGGCGCTTAAAAAAATCTCGCACGATCAAAGTCCAGCTCAACGTCGATAATCTCCTCGATGAATCCAGACCAATCCTGACCGATGCGAGCGAGACCCAGGAATTCAGTTACGTCTTCCAAACTCCGCGCCGCTTCGCACTCACGACGACGGTGAGCTTCTAAGGCGCCCGGCAGACGCCGCCACCTACCGCCCTCCCTTCATGCGCGTCTCCACTCCGGTCGCCGTTCTCTGCCTGGTTCTGCTGGGCGCGGCGGCCGCC
>CAMCCU010000625.1 GCA_945872975.1 Pedosphaera parvula Ellin514 | reverse complement strand
GGTCGAGACATGTCGGGTGGTTATTGCACGATGGCCCGGAAGAAACGATTGGTGCCGGCGATCGCGGAAGGCGGCACTTCGACTCGCAGCAACCGAACGTCGGTGGCCCGGTAGCTGGTTTGGAGCGGTCCCGGAACGCCGCTGGTGACGAAGCGGAATTCCGACGTGGTCCACTGCTCCATGGTCGGCGACTCCTGGATGGTGTAAGTGCGGCCGCGAATGGCCAGGAACTCGAGTTGCGAATGGCCGTTGTTCACGCCCAGGATTGAAAGCGTAAAGCCATCCGTGGGATCGAAGGCGTAGGTGCCGGCGATGTATTCGTTGATGTTGGGGATGCCATCGCCGTCCGTGTCGTCGTTCGGATTGATGGTGGCCAGCGTGCCGCCGTAGATGTCGATCAGCGCTTGCTCCCATGCGTCGGGCAATCCGTCGCCATCGGAGTCCACGCCGAGCGTGAGATCGAGGCGCGTCTTCTCGCCCGGCTTGCCGATCTGCGCGAAGTTTCCAACCATCTCAATCGGCAGGTAAATGGTCTGGCCGATCAGCACCTTGAGTTTGAACTGATAGAACGGTTTCAGCGCCGTGGGCATGTAGGCGTTAGTGTCAACGGAGGTGCCGGAATCCATCGGCACTTCGAGTCGATAGTTCACGCCGGGTTCAAGGCCGTTGACCACGCTGGTGTGCAGTTGCGTGCCCGACGGCGTTTCAAGATACACATCGCTGGGCGAGACGTTGATGGGATCGCCCCATTGATTGCGCACCTGGCCGTAGAGCGTGTGATGCGGTGCCGGCGGGAAGGCGAGGGCGGAGCAGGCGAGCAACAAGGCCGCGACGGCGGAGGCAATCGCGATGTTCGGGAGCCGCGACGAAATCTCACCCCTCACCCCGGCCCTCTCCCCGTTGAGGGGAGAGGGAGTCGCGAGGGAGGGGCGTTGAGATTCGGAAGCACGGCGCCGCGTTCCAATCGTCCGGTTAAATGGTGCTGGTTCCTCCAGCGCGGCAAAACGCGTCCGTTGTTCTGAAGCCGTTGGTCGCGCCCCCTCTCCCCTCAACGGGGAGAGGGCCGGGGTGAGGGGTGAGGCAGGTCGCAAGCGCATCCATCCCGCAAGTTTCAGCCCCGCCTCCGATGCTTTGAAAATCAGTTTCATGTTCGTTGGTCGATGAAGGTCAGTTGCCGGAGTAGGAGTAGGTCACGAAGTGCAGCTTCACATCGTTCAAGGTGCGGAGCAGACGCTCCAAGCCTTCGTCGGGATTGTTCAGCAACGTCTCGCCGGGGATGACGATCTTCCATTTGCTGTTCCAGACCGAGCGGCCAATGAGCCGCGTGTTGGTATAAGTCGAGCGCCGCAAACCACCGCTGGCGGAATAGACATCCGAAGCGAAGAGGCTGGCCGACGACACCGGGCGGAAGGCCTGATGTTTGCGAATCACGAACGGCTCCTCGCTCAACGAATCGCTCGACTGATAGAGCTGCGCCGAAGAGAACTCCGACCCGCCGATGTTGAACGGCAGCGGAATCGCCACGTCGTTCACACTCCAGGTGCGCACGTCGTCCGTGTCGCCCAGAGCCGGGCTGCGCATCGAATCCACGCCCACCGGCACCAGATAAATGTAAGGCGTGGCCGCCAGCCCGTTCGGATCGAGGAACGACAAGTTCGGATCGGACGGCGACGTGCCGCCCGCGCCACCCACCGCGCCTGCGTTCGCCGCCGGATCATCCATGCCTTGATACCCTTCGAGCGCGACACCCGCCGCGAAGATTTTCGTGGCGAACGAACTCTGGCTATAAGCGTGGTCGTCTGCCGAGAGCGGATGACCGAACAAGTTCAGCCCACGCGCAATCGTCGTGCTGAATTCCAACACCAGCCCCGGCACCGGCAGCCCGTTGCCCGGATCGATTTGCAGGCAGTAACGGCGCACATCCGGATCATCGAGCACGTTCGCCTTGCGCGCCTGGTTGAGGATGTCTTTCCAGTTCGCGTTGCCGTTCGTGCCCGGCAGAATGCGGTAATTCTCCGTGCGCAACGAAACCGTCGTGCCATACGCATCCGGACTATTAAAACCCAGCCGGCCCTTCACCACCGACCAGTCAGCGAACATCTCCGCCATCGCGCTCGACAAACCTGGATCGCCCGTGTCGCTGCCAGCGAACTGCGGCTCCCCGCCCTGCACCACGCCGAGAGCGCGGGCGCGCACGATGCGATTGATGAACTCCTTGCCCTGCTCCGTATGCAGCAACCCCGTCTCATAATCATAAGCCTGCGCCGCCATGAAGGCGTATTGCGCGGCGAGATCGAAGAGCGTCTTGTAGCGTTCCAGCTTCTCGTTGCGGAAGACGCGGAAGCCCGCATCCCGCGTGCGATAACCCTGGATGACCGCCGCCGAACGCTGACGGAAAATCTGGCGCTCCTGCTGGATGCGTCCGCCCTCCGCCAGCAGCGAACGATACCTGCGCTCCGCGTCGTCCAGCTCCTGCAAACGCTGGTTGATGGTCATCATGTGGTTGTTCATGCCATAGACCTTGTCGCGCACGGTGCTGACCGAGTTGCGCAACTCCTGATACCACTCCTGCACGCCGATGCCTTCCAACTCCATGTAGCGCACCGTGACCTCGGTCGCGGTTTCCAGAGCCTTTACCGCCGTGAAGATGCCGACCTCCGCCCATTCCGTGGAGGATTTCACCGTCGCCCCGGCCGTCTTGGCCGCCGCTCGCGCTGCCGACGTCAAATCGCCACCCACCGCGAGGCCAAAAATCAGCGACAGGGGCATGCCCGCCTCAATCGCGTCGGTGACGCCGCTGACCGAGGTGTGCGTCGCCTCGCCGACCTTTTCGTAGATCTCATAAGCCAGATTGGCCGCGTCCGTGACCGTCTCCAACCCCGCCGCGATCCGCTCATACTCCAGGATCTGTTTGTGCGCCGTCACCTTGGCCTTCAGCGAAACAATCGACCAGTCCAAGTCATACTTCGCCGCATCCGCCCAGTAGAAGGCGGCGTAAGCGGCATTGCGCGCCTTGGCGATGTCCGAGATGGCCTGCTGGATTTTTCCGGGCGAAGA
>CAMCCU010000624.1 GCA_945872975.1 Pedosphaera parvula Ellin514 | reverse complement strand
CGCCTGCGGTTTCCATTTCTACTTCAACCCCTGTCTCGCCGTCGCCGCCATCCTGCTCGGGCCGGACGATCGCGCGCTCTTCATCCGCCGTGCGCACGAACCGGCGAAGGGGAAGCTGGCGGTGCCGGGCGGCTTCGTGGACATCGGCGAGACGGCTGAAATGGCGATGCGGCGCGAGATCAAGGAAGAGGTCAATCTGGAGGTCGGACCGCTGGAGTTTCTCGTCACCGCCACGAATCAATATGACTTTCGCGGCGTGGTGTATCCCGTGCTCGACATTGCGTTCGTGTGCCGCGCGATCTCGCTGGAAGGCATCGCGGCGCTGGATGGCGTGGAGAGCTACTGCTGGTTGAATCCTGCCGAGGTCAGCCTCGATGAGATCGCTTTCCCATCCATTCGTGCGGCTCTCGCAGCGTTTGCTTCATCGCATTCATGCGGTTAAGAAATGATTCGGTGTTGCCAAAGCCGGGTCAGCACCGAACCCTGTCGTTGTCATAAATTTCGCCCGTGGATAACGCCTCTATGAATCTCGGAAACTGCAATACCTCGAACGAAGCCGTCAAATCATGGGTCCAGGAGATGGTCCATTTGTGCCAGCCGGATCAGGTGCACTGGTGCGACGGCAGCGAGGCGGAGAAGCAACTATTGACGGCTGAGGCGGTGAAGTCTGGCGTGCTGGTTGAGCTCAACCAGCAGAAATGGCCCGGCTGTTACTATCATCGCTCAAACCCGAACGACGTGGCGCGCGTCGAGCAATGCACGTTCATCTGCACGCCGACGAAGGATGACGCTGGCCTCACCAACAACTGGTGCGATCCCGACGAGATGTATGTGAAGCTCCACGATCTCGCGAGAGGCGCGATGAAGGGGCGCACGATGTACGTCATTCCGTATCTCATGGGCCCGCCCGGCTCGAAGCTCGCGAAGGTGGGCATCGAGTTGACGGATTCCATCTACGTCGTGTTGAACATGCGGATCATGACGCGCATGGGGCTCCCGGCCTACGAGCATCTGGGCCTCCGGCGTGATTTCAACCGCGGCCTGCACTGTCTGCTCGACTTGAATCCCGATCGCCGTTTCATCGCGCACTTCCCGAAGGACAACACCATCATCTCCGTCGGTTCCGGCTACGGCGGCAATGTGCTGCTCGGGAAGAAGTGCCTCGCGCTGCGCATCGGATCTTATCTCGCGCGGCAGGAAGGCTGGCTCGCCGAGCACATGCTCATCCTGGGAGTGGAATCGCCCGAGGGCGAGAAGACCTTCGTGGCGGCGGCCTTTCCGAGCGCGTGTGGCAAGACGAACTTTGCGATGATGGTTCCGCCGAAACATTTCGCAGGCTGGAAAGTGTGGACCGTGGGCGACGACATCGCATGGATGAAGCCCGGAGCAGACGGGCGGCTCTACGCGATCAATCCGGAGGCGGGCTACTTCGGCGTCGTGCCGGGAACGAACACCAAGTCCAATCCCAACGCGATGCACATGATTCGCCGCGACACCATCTTCACGAACGTCGGACTTACCGCCGATGGCGATGTGTGGTGGGAGGGAATGGATGGACCGCCGCCCGGCGAATGCCTGGACTGGCGTGGCGAGAAGTGGACTCCGGCGTCGAAGGAGAAATGCGCGCATCCGAACAGCCGCTTCACCACGCCGATGCAGAACAATCCCGCGATGGCTCCGGAGGTTGAAGATCCGAACGGCGTGCCGATTTCCGCGATCATCTTTGGCGGACGCCGCGCCACCACGCTTCCGCTGGTCTTCCAGGCGTTCAACTGGATTCATGGAGTCTATGTCGGCGCGATGATGGGCTCGGAGATGACGGCGGCGGCGGTCGGGGGGAGAGGCCAGGTCCGGCGCGATCCGATGGCCATGCTGCCGTTCTGCGGCTACAACATGGGCGATTACTTCCGGCACTGGATTCGCATGCGCAAACATCTGCGACATATCCCGCGCATCTTCGCGGTGAACTGGTTTCGCAAGGACAAGGACGGAAACTTCCTGTGGCCCGGCTTCAGCGACAACATGCGCGTGCTGAAATGGATCATCGATCGTTGCAACGGTCGCGCTGGCGCGGAGGAGACGCCGCTGGGCTGGGTGCCGCGTGCGGGTGATTTTGATCTCGCCGGTATGGAAAACTTCTCGGCGGAACAACTCGACGAAGCTCAGACCATCTCGGTGGACGAATGGAAGAAGGAGATACTGGAAGAGAACGAACTGATGTTCCATCTCCACGACTCCATGCCGAAGGAACTGATCTTCCAGCGTGAACTGCTCGTTGCGCGGCTTTAGTCAGCGCGCACCGCACGTTCTTGAGTTCAAGTGGTGACGCTTGTAACGTCCGCCGGTGTCTCGGCCTCCCAATCCAGTTCTTCTGCGCGCGCCTCGTGGTCGCAGTGACACCGAACGGATCGCTCCGCATTCTCCCGGCGCTGCCGCATGGCACAAGCCGGCCTGCATCGCCTTCTTGCTCGTGTGGCTGGTGAACTGGCTGGTGGTGGCCTTCGGCATCATGCTTCCGGCTGACGGCTTGTGGGTGGAAGGATTGCTCCCGGTTGCTGCGGTGGCGACCTCCTTGGTGGGACTAAGGCGCACGCTCCCTTTGCAAAACGTTCTGGCGATCTCGGTGCTGATCGCCGGATTCGCCTACGCCGTGACGTGGCTGTGTGTGCGCACCGGATTACCCTTCGGCCCCATCGCCTTCCTCGATGCGGAGGCCAATCCTCTCCTCGGAACTGTGCCATGGTGGATACCCGCGCTGTGGCTCGTGCTCGTCATCAACGCGCGCGGCGTCGCCCGGCTGATGCTCTATCGCTGGCGGACTTCGCGGAACTACGGGCTGTGGGTCATTGGCGTGACGTGCGCGCTGGTGGTGGTGTTCGATCTGGGATTAGAGCCGTTCGCGATTCACACCAAGCACTACTGGATTTGGACCGCCGGCAAATCACCGTGGGGCTGGGATTGGTATGGAGCCCCGCTCTCCAACTTTCTGGCGTGGCTGATCTGCGCGCTCCTGCTGGTCCTCGCCACCTTCGTCTGGTCCATCAACAAGCGGCCGGTGCCGGTCGTTCCGGAT
>CAMCCU010000623.1 GCA_945872975.1 Pedosphaera parvula Ellin514 | reverse complement strand
GGTCAATTGGCGAAGCATCTCCGCTACGCCAGCAAGGCCAGCCAACGGCTCGCGCGCCGTCTCTTCCACGCGATGGCGGTCAACGGTCCCAAGCTCGAGCGCGAGCAGGTGCTGTTGGGCCGTTTTGTGGAGATCGGCGCGGAGCTGTTTGCGATCGTGGCGACCTGTTCACGGGCGACCGCCATCGCGAAGACTGCGGCGGACGCGGAGCGCGACGAGGTGATGCAGCTCGCGGATTACTTCTGCGCGTCGGCGAAGTTGCGCATTGAGCGTAACTTTGATGGCCTCAGCAAGAACACTGATCGCCAGGGCTACAAGCTCGCGCAGACGGTGTTGAAGAATTCCATCAAGCCGCTCGAAGAAGGCATCGTTCGCGACTGAGCTGTTCCCATATTTATCCACGCTGCGGCGTGTGAATCATCAGCCCGGGTCTCGTGCCCGGGCTGTTTTGTTTTGGACGATGGGGATCCCTGTCGCCGGGCTGAAGTTAGAACGGAAAACCGATCGATACGTGGACTGTTCCCATGGGGTCGCGAGGGCGGGGGTTCAAGTTGTGGCCGTATTCCAATCGGATTGGACCAATGATCGTCCGCCAGCGGATGCCGCCCCCGGCGGAGAGCAGCTCTTCATCGAAGGGATAATCGTCCCGACTTTGCGCCACGCCCAGGGCATCCACGAAACCCACGACGGACCAGGTGCGGGTCAGCAGTTGTTCGAGTTCGATGTTGGCCAGGGCGAAGGTTTCCGCACCAAGCTGATTGCCCCGATCGTCGAGCGGCGAGGCTTCACCTTGCTGATAGCCGCGGATGGAGTTTTCACCGCCGGGGAAGAAGCGTTTGTTGAAGGGCAGATCCGATGTTTCACCTCCCGCAGTAAACGTCATTCCGTGGTTTAGTCCGAGGTGCAGGAACCGCCCGCCTCCCAGCGGCTGATGGTAGGAGCCTGATAGCATGACGCGCTGGTAATCGACGTTGCCGCCGAGCGCTGCTGCGGCTAGTTCGACATTGCTGGACACTTTCAATCCTCGCCGCGGAACCAGCGGGCTGTCACGTCGGTCGCGGGTCAGATCGAGGACAAATGCGGCCGCGCGCGCCTCCGTCACGCCAAGGCGGGCCGGGTCCGCCGCGTCCACCTGGCTCGCGTTGAGAAACTCGTAGTCGTAACGGAGCGCTGCGTCGGTATGGATGGCTTGCAGGCGTCGCTGCACGCCGATGGCTCCGCCGTATTCCTCACGAGTGAACGACACCTCGTCGCGCCGCAACCCGGAGCCGCGGAGGAAAAGATTGAGGCGCGGCAGGAACAGCTCCGGAATCGTGTAGACCACGTCGGCGCTGGTGGCTTTGAAGGACTGGATGCCTCGCATTCGCAGGGAGTGGGCCAGCCCGAAGATATTTCGGTGCTCATACTCGGCGCCGCCCCGCAGCATCTCGTAGCTGCCGTATCCGCCGAGCAGACTCACCGACACTGCCTTGGCCTCCTTCAGTTCGTAGACGAGATCGCGCGTGTCGCCAGGCTCGTCCTCATAGCGGACGCTGACCCAGTCGAACACGCCCAACTGCGCCAGCCGTTGTCGCGACCGTTCGGCGGCGAGCCGATCCAGCGGGTCCCCATTCTCCAGCGTCACCTTGCTTTGCAGAATCGATTCGTGCGTCAGCCTGGCGCCTTCGAAACGCACCTTGCCGAGACGGATGAAGCGGCCGGTGTTGACCCTCGCCAGTAGATCAAGTTCGACCACGTTGCCGTTCGTTTGTCGTCGCAGGGTGGTGAGTTGCGCTTCGGCGTCGGGAAACCCGCGCGCATATTGATCCTCGCGGAGTTGCCGGATGAAGTCCTGCTGCCACAGCGGCGAGTAGGACGCGTTGGTGTGAATGGTTAGCCGCTTGAGCGGCGACGGATCGTCCGGACCGCCGACTTCCGTTGTCACGGCGCGGACGACGGTTCTCTGACCCTGCACGATCTGGATCGTGACGTTCACCGATCCATCAGCGCGGTTTTCCACCAGGTCAGTGGCGGTGACCGTTGCCTCGCGGTAGCCCTTTCGCGCGAGCGTCTCCCGGAGCGCTGTCATCGAGGATCTCAAGGCGGACGGGCTGTAGGTGCGATTCCCCCGGAGATCCAGCAGCGCTTCGCCGGTCACGAAGAAGCGTCGCGCATCGCGCTCCGAGATCGCCTCGGCACCCATGATCTCGAGCGTGTCGTAGTAGTAGCGAACACCTTGCCGGACTCGGAACCGTGCTTCTCTCGCCTCGAAATCCCGCGGCAGGATGACATCCAGCGCGTTGGTCCAGACAAACGACTGGTGGCTGCCGTCGGCCATGATGAAGCGGCCTTGCAGACGCGCGTTCAGGAACCCCTCGCTTGTGACCCGCGACAGCAGGACGAGAGCGGCATCCTCGGCGAACGACTCATCGATGACGGTGGGATCCGCGCGGTTTTTTTGGAAGTTCTTCAGCAGCCGGACCATCTCCCGATTTCCGAGCAGCCCGAAGCCGCTCACCTTCACTTGGGCGGGTTCGTTGGTTTGCGCACCGAGAGACGGGCAGGGCAGGAGAGCGGTCAAGATGGTCAGCAAGCCGAGCCAGCGCCACCATCGGAGTGGGGCGCGGCGCGATGTGCCAGGATGGTGCCGGGCCGGGATCATCGTGAGTAGATCCTCCATTTCACCGCGGCATTGAGCGCGCTGAACCGATCGTATTCGCCGATGAGGGACCAGCGATCGGTCAGCTGATATTCGACGGAGTAGGTTGTCTTCCCTTCGTCGGTGATGTTCTCGCCGCTATTGATGATGAGGCGTTCGCCGGAGGACTCGCTGCCGGAGTAGCGGCTGATGATGTCGCGTCCGAAGAACGTCGCGAGGCGTCCGGCGCGTGCTTCCGTTGAGAAGATGTTCTCGTTCCTCGGCAGTTCACCCGCCGTGAGCATCAGGAGAATCTCCTCGGAATTCAGCGGCGGCGTCGCGGAGAAAAGAACGTTCGCTCCATCGGCTGGACCGTTCACCTCCAGCCGCACGTCGTAGCGATAGTTCCAGCCGGAAGCGTTGATCAGGAGGTCCGGTCCGCGAGGATCATTTCCATC
>CAMCCU010000622.1 GCA_945872975.1 Pedosphaera parvula Ellin514 | reverse complement strand
TCGACCGCGCCCATCGTGCAGGTCGCGCCCTTCTGGAGGAGCGTGCCGACCCATGAGTTGTTGGCCGAGCGAATGGTCGCCGCGCCGAACGAGTAGAGATGGTAGGCAAATGCGCCGGGCATGAACTCGACGGTGGGAAGGGTGAAGGGGCCGGTGACGGTCTGGTCATACCAGCCAGCGTAAATCGCGACCTGGCACATCGGATATCCTGCGGTGAACGTGGCGGGCTTCTCGTCCAATGCGGTGTCGAGTCCGAAGCGTTTCGTCACAGCGGCGGCGGCGGTGATCAAATCGTCGCCGATGCGATAGCTGTCGTTGGTGGCCAGACCGCGCGCATCGAAATAAGCGCGACCCCAGAGCCCATTCGTCTCAGCTTCCATCGCTTTATCGACCAGCCCGCGCGCGATAGCCGCAGAAGGACCATCCAGGCGCGTCACCATCAGCAAGCCGTTCGTCGGGTCGAACGCGGCGGCGTTCGTGTTGTTGTAAAACGGATTTGGCAGCGGGCCCGCCCACGGGATTTTCTGATCGACGATGGGAAGGAGGGCGAGCTGGGTATCGACGGCGGCTTCGTTCCGTTGCATCTCCGTCTGAAGTTTCTCCGTGCCGGGTTCAATCAACGACGTATCCTTCGTAATCTTCGTCGGGACACCATAACAGAGCGCGGCGTAGCGGATGCGGGCTTCGATCACTTTGCGGAACGGAACGAAGTTGTCGGGCGTTCCGGGGGGCTTGTTCGTCGCCGGGCCGAAGACCAGGAGCTTGGTGTCCGTCAGTTTCTTCAAGAGCGGCTCGTGCAGGAGATCGAGGTATTCCTTGCGCGACATCGCTTCGGTGGTCGGCAGATCGAGGCCGAACACCTGCTCCTTCGGCACCTGTCGGCGCTGCGCATAATATTCGGCGACGCCCTTGGATTCCGGCATGCGGGAGTTGTAGATGACGACGACTTCAGTGGCGGCCTTCGCGGGAGCCGGAATCAGAAGTGCGCCGAACATCGCGAGCGCGCAGAGCGTTCGGGCGCGAGAGCTGGAGGAGAGCTTGATCATAGTTGGATGGATGAATTCAAGGCACGGTGACTTTCAAACCGTCATACGCGAAGAACACGCCGTCTGGCAATTCTTCTTGGGCGATGTCGTGGTCATAATCGTGGGTCAGATGCGTGAAGTAAGTCCGGGGCGCGCCGATGCGCCGCGCGGTGGTGAGGGCTTCGTCGAGACACATGTGGGTGGGATGTGGCTCGTAGCGCAGCGCGTCGAGCACGCAAACCTCGACGCCACGAATCTCCTCGATGGCCGGCCCCGGCACTTCCTTGCAATCGCTCAGATAGGCGAGTTTCTTCACGCCGTTCTGGGTGAAGAGATAGCCGTTCGATGTAGCGCGTCCGTGCGGCAGGGCGAAGGCTTTGACCTCCAAATCGCCGATTCGGAACGGCCCGTCGATGACGCGTTGCTCCGGCATGAAATAGCCCCTCGGCCACGGACCATCGTGGAAGGCATAGCCGAACACCCGGCGCAATGAATCCATCGTGTCGGCGCTGGCGAAGATGGGGAGGGTCTTGTTCCCGCGCAGATCACAGAAGCGCCGGCAATCGTCGAGGCCCATGATGTGATCCGCGTGGGCGTGAGTGATGATCACGGCGTCGAGCCAGCGAATGTTCTCGCGCAGCATCTGGAGGCGAAACTCCGGTGGTGTATCGACCACGAGCTTCGCCTCCTCTGTGGCGATGTAGATGGCGGGACGGGTGCGGTGATTCTTTGGATTGGCGAGGAACTGCTCCGGGTAATCCCACCCGATGATGGGCACTCCCTGTGAAGTCCCGGAGCCGAGGAACGTGAATGAGAAGGACATGGGTTAAAAACCAAACACCAAGCTCCAAACTCCAGGCAGACCTTCGTGTTCTGTCTTCGGTCCGGGGTTCGCGTTCCGTTTGCAGCCTTGAACTTTGAGCTTTGAGCTTTCCATCGCGTTCATCTCTAAAATTTCTTTTGCCGAACGCTAGCACAGCGGCCAAATTCGTCGCCAGAAATTCCGTCATGCTGACCACGCTCCGAATCAAAAACCTCGCGCTCGTCGCCGACCTGACACTCGAGCTGCAGCCGGGCTTGAACGTGATCACCGGCGAGACCGGCGCTGGCAAGTCCATCCTGATTGGCGGGCTCAACCTCGTGCTCGGTGAACGCGCGGACCGCACGCTCATCCGCAGCGGCGCGGAGGGCTGCTCGGTGGAAGCCGTGTTCGACATTCGCAAACTCAAGACGCCGCTCGCCTCGTTCCTCGATGAGAACGGGCTCGAGCCGTGCGAGGATGGCCAGCTCGTGCTCAAGCGCACGTTCACCAATGCCGGCACGAACAAGCAGTTCGTCAACGGCTCGCCGACCACGCTGCAAACGCTCGGCACGGTGGGCGAATGGCTCGTCGATATCCACGGCCCGCACGATCACCAATCGCTGCTGCACGCCGCGAAACAGCTTTCCATCCTCGATGCCTTCGGCTCGCTCCAGCCCGTCCGTGAAGCGTTCGGAGAACTGGTCCGGCGTCGCACGGGATTGGAAGCGGAGAAGTCAGCGCTCGTTGTGGATGAGAAGACTTATGCGCAGCAGCTCGACCTGCTGCGCTTCCAGGCCCGCGAGATCAAGGACGCCAAACTCCAGCCGGATGAAGAGGTGGAGCTGGAACAGGATTACCAGCGCGCGAGCAATGCCGCGAAGCTTCTGGAACTCAGCCAGACCGCGCTGAACCTGATGAGCGAGGATGACAACTCATTGCTGTCGCAGGCGAGTTCGCTGGGGCGGACGCTGCACGAGCTGCAACGAGTGGACGCCGCCGCTGCGCCAATTTCTGAACTCCACGCGCAAGCGTTGAATGCCTTGAGCGAGTTGCAAACCGAGCTCTCGCGTTACACGGATCGCATCGAGCTCGACCCGGCGCGTCTGCGTGAACTGGAGGATCGCCTGAATCTCGTTCACTCGCTCAAGCGCAAGTACGGCGCGACGCTGGGGGATGTCATCGCGTTCGGCGACGAAGCGGCGCGCAAGCTGCAAAGCCTCGAACAGCGGGACGAGGAGCTGGGCCGCATCAACGC
>CAMCCU010000621.1 GCA_945872975.1 Pedosphaera parvula Ellin514 | reverse complement strand
GGCTCGCGGGGCAGGGGAATGGCGGCGGCGTAGTTCTCAGGCCGACGCCACTTCGGCGAGAAGAACTTGATGTATTCGGTGACGGCGCGGATCTCTCGATCCGACAAGTTCGCGAAGGTCGGCATCGAAGTTCCCGAGATCCCGTTGCGAACCGTGCGCAGGAGATCGGCATCCGTCGGCAGGAACCCGAGGGGCGTGGAGCGATATTTGAAGATGCCTGAGGCGAACGGGCGCGGCTTGGGAAACATGCCGGTGGCCATATCGCCCTTGCCATCTCCGCGCGCGCCGTGGCAGGTCGTGCAATTTCGTTGGTAGAGATAGCGCCCCTGGAAATACAGCGTGTCATCCGGCAGCGTGACGGCGGAAGGCGTGTTCGTCGCGGCGGATGCGACGGGCGATGCCGACGCCAGCATTAGCGTCACGACGAACGGCAGGTTCTTGCGGATCGAATGGCATCGAAGAAGCAATCGCCCGAAGAAACATGTCGCATGAATGGCGTTGATGGCTTGAAGCATCTTTGACATCGGTATCCCGCGCCTTGACGGAGATCAAGCCGGCTCCAATCCGGATGGAGAAGCCTGCAGGGAGCGCATCTCGACACCGTCCCGGAGCGCGGCTGTGTCGGAGACCAGCCGCAGCACGCTCATAAAGATCGGGCGGTTGGATATGCTGGAGACTCCAGTGTTGTCCAACCTGCTGCGGCTGGTCGGGGACGACACAGCCGCGCTTCGCCAGAGTCGCAATTTGGCGGCCAAGTTGCGGGAATGCCCTTTTTCAAGCGGGAATTGAATTGCAATCCGGTGCTGAATTTGGTTTAGTCTCACTCGTTCCACATTTGAAGCCCGCCAGCCATTGGCTGACGATCCTTCGACATTGGAACGTGAACGCAGACAAAAACCCATCAAAACGTCGTATGCATTACCCAAGAATCAAACCTCTCCTCACCCTCGCGGTTGCGAGCCTGTTGGCCCAAGGCGCCGGGGCTGCTCCCATTGTTACCAGTGTCGTCGAAACCGGTGGCGATAACGAGGCGACCGACACCATTGTTGCCAAATGGACCGGAGTAACGTTCCCCGTTTCCATTGTGAACGAACCGTTCCCCGGCGCAGTCGTCGGTGGTTCCTACGTGGTGGGCACTTTTGGCAACCACGCCCCGTGTTTTGTTGATCGCAATCATCGCTTTACCAATGCGTCGGACACCGTGGTCATCCCGAACTATCTCGTCGGTCACGAGTACATCATGTCTGGCAACGATAACCGCGACAACAATGGCCAGTTTGTCACCAATCTGTATCTGCTGAATATAACAGTGGATCGGGCTGTGGATGCCTACATGCTGATCGATAACCGACTCGGCGACCCTAATAGTCCCAACATAGATCCGCCGTCGTTCGGTCCCACGAAGATGCAATGGATCTTGGACGATGGCTGGCTCCCCTCCCGCACCGGTGCCAACCGTACGCGCGACATCAGCCTTCCGGATGAAATCGCGATTGATGAAGGCGCGGATGGCACGTTGAACCAGTGGTATTCCATCTACACGAAATCTTTTCCCGCCGGCACTTTCCAAGTGAAGCAGGCCGACAATGCCGGCCAGAACATGTACGGGCTGGTGATCGCTCCGGCCAAGACCGGGCGCGTGGTCACCGTCAATACCGTGGACAATGACACTTTTGAGATCGGCGCAGTCTCGCTGCAGATGGCTCTCTCTGATTTGCAAGACGGTGACCGCATCCAGTTCAGCATCCCTGGCGATGGCCCTCACGTCATCACCACGCCGCTCGGTGGCTATCCGCTGATTTCAGCCCACAACGTCACCATCGACGGCTATTCACAGCCCGGCAGTTCCGCGAATTCCAACCCCATCCTCGGCGGCAACAACGCGAAGCTTAAAGTCGTTCTGGATTCAAGCGGAGCCGACACCGGAGCAGGCGATCCTCAGGATGCTTCCCTCAATTCCCGCCGTTCCACTCGCATTCTGCACAGCGGTTATGGCGACTCAGAGAACGGTATCCTCGCCGTCTTGGGTGGTGACAATTTTGACGTGAGCGGTCTGTCGTTCATTGGTCGTTACAACGCCAGCAGCACGGATGATCCGGCAATCTACGCCGTGGCCTTGGTGAACCAGGCGACGAACGCCCACATTCATGGCTGCTTGTTCGGCATGGCTCCCGGTGGATCCGCCCAGGAAGATGTGAAGCCGGTGTCTGCGGCAGTGGCTGCCTTCCGTTATCGGACGGGTGGCGATGTCTATTCCTTTGGCGTGAAAATTGGCACCGACGGCAACGGCGTGACTGACCGCAAGGAATTCAACGTTGTGCTGGGTGCGCGCGATGCGTTCCCGCTGGAACTGCCGGGCGCACGCATTTCAGGCAACTACGTCAACGTGTTTCCGAATGGACTTACCTTTGTGGATCTCGATGCGACTTATCAGTCGTGGCGGGATGCGTTTGAAGCCGGCGGCTCTGACCCGGAAGATGCGCACATCGAAAACTACGAGAACGGTCGTGTGACCGCAGGCACCGTCATCGGAACGAACGGCGACGGCGTGAGCGACTCTGACGAGCGCAACATCTTCGGCCATGTCGTCTATGACCATCACGGCGAATTCTACAGCAGCTCTGTGAACGCGGTGCTCGCTGGAAATTACTTCGGTGTCGGCATTGATGGCGTGACGCCTTCCCCAGTTTCCACCAACGGTGCGCCGGACTTCGTCGAATTCGGTGGCGGTCAAGGCCAGGTCCGCATCGGTTCGAACGGCGACGGCGTGAGCGACGACCTCGAAGGCAACCTCATTGTGAATGTTCCCGGCGGAATGTTCATCAAGGCCAGCAGTGCGACGCCGGTGGTGTCCCGCCGCAACAAGATGGTGAACTGCGGCGTCGCGGCGGTTCCGTTTGCCGAAGGCAACAATGGCGCGCAATACCCCACGTATTATGCCCCGTACCTTGCTGATGCCAGCCAGGGTGTCGCGCCGGTCCTCCAAAGCATCACGGGCGGCATCTTGAAGGGCACCATTCCGGCACCTTCGGCTGCTTATCCGAATACCGCGCTGGACCTCTATCTGGCGGATCCCGCCGCGTTGGCAAAAGC
>CAMCCU010000620.1 GCA_945872975.1 Pedosphaera parvula Ellin514 | reverse complement strand
CGACGACAAGGAATACTCGTGGTTCCGTCGGCTCTTCGAAGACCCTGAATTTGCCCAGCGCTACGTGGATCGCTGGAGCGAGTTGCGCGCGACGTCGCTGGCGACGACGAATGTATTGGGCCGCATCGAATCCATCGCCGCAGAGTTGGGCGAGGCGCAGGAGCGGAATTTCGATCGCTGGCCGATCCTTGGTGTGACGGTGAGTCCGAACTGGTTCGTGGGCGACACTTACGCCGACGAAGTGAAGTGGATGAAGGATTGGACTTCCAACCGGCTCGCCTGGATCGAGCAGCAGTTTCTCACTCCGCCCACCATCTCCATTAAGGAGGGCGACGCAGTTTCGCTTTCGGCGGGCAAGGGGAGGATTCTCTACACTCTGGACGGCAGCGATCCTCGGGCAACTGGCGGAGGTGCCGCGCCGGGTGCGCTCGAATACAAGAGCGCCTTCAAGCTGGAGGCCGGGAAAACGCTGAAGGCGCGCGTCACGCAGGATGGACGCTGGAGCGGGTTGACGATTCGCCGGCCGGCTCCGTAGCGGGCGGGCTACTTTTTCTCCCGGTCGCCTTTGCGGATGAGCTTGAGCGAACTGGCGTCGAACTGGACGCTCCCTTGCGAGGCGCGGAACTCGCAGACCAGCTCCATGTCGAGCAGTCCGTTGATGTCGAAGTCGTATTGGAGCGTGGTCCAATCCGGGGCATTCACGAGCATCTTCGGCTCGCGATCTCCGGAGATGCGAAGCGAGACTCCGCCGCGCGTTGTCCGGTTCGTGGAGAGGTTCTCGGTCTTGACCCGGCCGGTGAGGTGGTATTGGCCGTCATTCAGCAGCACCTGGGTGCGCCATGATCCATAGGATTGACTCCCGTTCGCGGTGATCTGGAGCGTGTCGTCTCCGTTCTGGTTCCGTGCAAATCCCGGGCTGCCTGATTCGGTGCTGTTGCGCCAGCCCGAGAGTTGGGCAACGCCAGACGCGTTGAATCGGACCGGGGTGGAAGCCTCGGTGAGTTGCTCTCTCGCGCTTTCGATCCGCTGGGCGACACGGTCGCAAAGCTGGCTTGAATACCGATCCTGATTGGCGAGTTCGATGAAGTTCTTCAACAGATGCGGCTGGATGCGACGGGTCAGTTCCTGGGCGCGATTCGTGATGGCGGCATGATCAAACACGTTGGTGAGCAGGGAGGACATCCGGTCGAGATAGCGGCGTCGCAAGGCCGGGTCGGACATCACGGCCTTGGCCACCACACCCTTCATCATCGGCGTGATCGGGCTTTGCGGCTTGGATCGCCACATGCCAAACATTTGATCCATTCCGTGGGGAAGGAAAACCATCCGGTCGGATTCCATGTCATGGAAGATGCGGTAATTGTTACGGTTCATCCCGTAGCCGTCCCAATGGACGGTGAGCAGTTCCATCGCGAGGAAGGACAGGAACTGATCGATGTCGAGCACGTCTGCCAGGTGTTTGGAACGGACGGCGATGTTCGATTCACGGGTGGCGGCGAGGAGGTCATTTAGGCGAGTGCGATCATCGGGGTTCCCGCCGGACTGGACCTCGATGGGTGTATTGATGTCCTTGGCAAAGCCTCCGTCGTAGAGATTGCCGCTTGGGTTCTTGAAGTGGCGCTTGAGGAACTGCTTGTTCCAACCCTCGACGAGGACGTAGAGCTGCGCGCCGTGGCCATTGAGATCCACCAGAATGTGCGAGGCGCGCGGCGAGGGGATGCCCGCCTTCATGAAGATCTCGCGACAGATGATCTCGCTGATGTAGCTGGGATCCTGGACCGAGTTGTTCAAGTGCAACTTCTGGAGTCCGTGGAAGCGCTGGCCTTTCGCGAACTTGTCGAAGTTTAGCGTAAGGGCCGGCTTCTCTGAATCGATGGGGCGAAAGCTTCCAGCGCTTCCTTTTAGATGGACGGCGACGTTGGTGTAAACTGTGTTTCCCTCGCGGACGGTTGCGCGGACATCTTCGCGGGGATTGGTGGCCGACGATTGCCGCCAGTTGTATTCCCGAAGCACAGCGACGCCCGCTTCTGGAATTGTGATCTGGATGCCTGACACCGCTTTTCCGGCGAACAATTCATCCGACGGATCGCTCGTTCGCAGAGTGGGAGTCTCGGCGGCGACGGATTCGCGAACAGTGACGGCGAGCGCAATCGCCAGACATCCGGTGATGCGAAGTGATCGGGCGACCTGGCTCATGATATCCATCGGTTGATTGAGTTCATAGACGCCTGCCCGCCCGTGACGTTCAAGGAGATTTGTCGGTGGTTGGATGGAGCGAAAGGCTGGACGCCACCTGATCAATCGAACCACTCGTCGGATTCGTCGAAGGCGGGGATGGGGATGTTTATGATCCGCAGCTTCCCGATCGCCCGATGGCGGCAGCCTGGTTTGATGTAAATGGCCGTCATCGGTTTGACGGGGATACGAACGCCATCCAGCTCCATCTCACCATCGCCTTCCAGCACCAGGTAAATCTCCGTCATCCGTTTGTGATAGTGGACCTGTGAATCCTCCCGAATCTCGACAAGGTGCAGGCTCGCGACGTTCTCCGCGACACCAGCGAAGGCGCGGCGGGTGACGCCACAGGGGCAGGGTTGAGGCGGGATTTGATCCAGTTGCGAAACGAGATAATTCGCCATATCCAAAGTGAGTTACGCCACGGAGATCCCGTCACGGGCGAACGACCAAAGTGATGGATGCCTTAGGCGCGTTGTTCCTGAGGTGCCGTGTGGCGGACGGTTGTCGGCTCCGAGCTCTCGGCAGGCGGAAGGCTCCTGAGTTTCGATTCAAAATGCCGCAACACTTGTTGCAGTTCTTTTGCGTCGATCAAATTGACGATGTAATGGCAGACGGTCGTGCGGATGATTTGTGCTTCCAGCGGGGAAACTTGCCTTAACTGATCTTCCAGCAACGTGCGTGCGATCGCGGCAAAGGTATTGCCGTTGTTAAACGTGAAAGGGGAAAGCGAATGGGCTTCGTGACAGACCTCGATGACCGCCCGCAGGGTCAACCGCTTTCTGGTCGCGGACTCCCAAAGGCGCTGTGCTGCTGGCATGCCCTTGGCGTTGTGAAGTGGTTCCAATTTCTGCGCCTGACAAAGCGCCTGGTTCAAGCTGATCACCG
>CAMCCU010000619.1 GCA_945872975.1 Pedosphaera parvula Ellin514 | reverse complement strand
GCCGCCAGCCACATCCGCGTCGGCACCTTCGAATACTTTGCAGCGATCGGCGATAGCGACTCACTGCGCCTTCTGGTCGACCACACGCTCCGCCGTCACTTCCCGGATCGGCTGGAGTCGGAGAATCCGGCACTCGGACTTCTGGAGGAAGTGATGGAGCGCCAGGCCTCGCTCATCGCCCACTGGATGCGGATCGGCTTCGTGCATGGGGTCATGAACACCGACAACATGGCGCTGTCTGGCGAGACGATTGACTACGGTCCCTGTGCCTTCATCAATGACTACGACCCGGCGGCGGTGTTCAGTTCCATCGACCACCACGGCCGCTACGCCTTCGGTCAGCAACCCGGAATTGCTGCCTGGAATCTGGCCCGTTTCGCGGAGGCCTTGCTGCCCATCCTGCACCCTGAGACGGAGACGGCTGTGGCCCTCGCCAACGAGGCGCTCGAATCCTTCGGTGAGCGTTTCCGCCGACACTGGCTCGCCGCCATGCGCGGCAAACTCGGCCTGTTCTCCGCGGAACCGGAGGACACCTCCCTCATCGAAGATTTACTCCGCTGGATGCACGAGACCAGCGCTGACTACACCCACACCTTCCGAAACCTGCGACCCCAGCCCATCCCGGAACCCGCTTCTCGATGCGATGCCGCGTTTGATGCATGGCACCGACGCTGGACGGCACGCCTCGCCCGACAACCCCAGACTGCGGCGGAAGTTAAAAAGCTGATGAACACTCACAACCCGGCGGTGATTCCCCGGAATCACGTGGTGGAAGCCGCCTTGTCTGCCGCCACCACCGCGAACGATCTCGCTCCGCTGGAAAACCTGCTCACCGTGCTGGCCACTCCCTACGAAGAAGCTGATCAACCCGACGCGCTTCTAAATCCACCGCCCCGCGGCACCCCAGCCTGCCGCACCTTCTGCGGCACCTGAGAACGATGAGGTCGGACCCTACGCCTGCCAGTCGTTCCAGAAACGAGTTTCGATGCGCAGCCGCGCCTTGATGCCGGGCGCATTGGGTTGTTCCACGGGAATGTCGAACGTCAGCAAATCGTCGTCCTCCCCGATAATCGTCGCGGGCGCCGGTGCCTTGCCTTGCTGGCTGGCGTATTGGTAGGTGATTTTCCACTTGGCGTTCTCGGTGGTCGGCGGGGCGGCCTCGATCATGACCATGTCGCGGAACAGATAGCCGCCTTCGAAGTGGTTTTTGAAAAAGAGCACGCCATCGACAATGTATTCCGGCACGCGCACGCAAAGGTCGGCGGCAAACGCCAGCGTCTTGCCCGTCTGACTCTGGCCCATGTCGAGGAAGACATTGAAGAGCATGGGACTGGCGCTGCGGTCGGGCTTCCAAACTTTCTTCTTTGCATCCCGCTTGGGGAACAGCTCGTCGAACTTCCGGAAGATCGCGCTGTTCTCGTTGGCCGTCCGGCGGTGCAGCTGCCAGCTCTTGCCACGAATGCTGACCGACACTTCGAACAAGTACGACGCGCGCACCTGCTTGCCGGCTTCATATTCCTTTTGCACGGCCGGCGGCAGGGTGAGTTCGTCAATCTCGAGATAGCCATCCGCGCGCACGTCACCAAAAAGAAACCGGGTGAGGTTCTGATAGCCCTCCTCGCTGTTCACGATGCCGAAATAGCCGGAGTGACTGCGATTCACGAATGCCTGCGGCGACTGGATGAACTCCTTGCCTTCGCGCCCGCGGGTGGTCGCGTTCTTGATCCGCACCAGTCCATCGCTGGCTTCGCCGACGGCAAAACTGGAAAGGCCTGCCGCTGTCTTGTAATCGCCGGGATTCGTCCCCACGAGATTGAAGACGCGGCTGGGGTCGAAGTTCGTGACGAGGTCCACGTTGTCATCGTCACGCTGCTGCTTGGTGAGGCCGAGCACGCGCGCGATCTCATCGCGATTGAAGTTGTTCATGCCGTAGAGCGACAACCAGCCGGGCACATTGCCGAGAATCCCCACTTCAATCCCGTTGTGTGGCGTGGCGTAGGTGAACACCTTGTCCACGAGCTTGCGCGCCTTGCCATCGCCATACACGGGGTTCTGCAAAAACGCGCGGCACACCAGGCCGCCCATCGAGTGTGCCACCAGATAAACCCGGAACTTCTCATAGGGCAATTTGCCGAGCGCCTGCTCTTCCGGCGTGATCACCGTCGCGGCTCCGTCTGGATAAATCCGGTCGCGCAAATCGAGAATCAACTGGCCCAGCCCGGTGGCAAAACGCTTCATGTCCGGCTTCTGGCCCGTGCCCAGATCCTCGGACGACGGCTCGTAGTAGCGGTAGATGACAATGCTGCGATACGGCACGGCAGGCATCGTCATGGACGAATCGGCCGGGACCGGCGGCTCCGCCACCCGGTCCGCGCCGTCCTCGTAAACATCGTCGTAGCCGTATTGCTTCAGCAGCCGGACGAGCGGCGACTCGAAGAAATACTTCTTCACCGTGCCGTTCCAGAGCTGGCGCACTTTGCATGAGCCGATATTGAAACCCATGTAGGGGTCGGCCACGGTGTCTTCGATCTCGTTTTGTGACATGGCATAGCCACGCACGTAGATGATGGGATGGATGGCGTTGTCGTGCATAAAAAATGAGGAGGATTGTTTTCTCAGGCTTCGCAGTTCAGGAACAAATCCATGTTGTCAGAGTACTTGGGCGCAGAGTGCGCCTGGCCATTTCCGCTGTCCAACCTCCTTTTGCGCCAAGGAGAGGATCCCTCGCTTGGGCCTTGCGGACAGACTTGTTCCTGGCTAGAAAGGAACCTTGATTGCGGAGACGCCTCCCATCCACCCCGGCCCCAGGCCGGACGTTGAGGGGGAAACGACCGCCAAAGACCGATAACGCATACGATACCTGTTCATGGCTTACACCACCGTCACTCCTCCGGCCGGAGGCAAGATTACGATCGAGGCTGGGAAACTGAATGTTCCAGACAATCCTGTGATTCCCTTCATCCGGGGGGATGGCACGGGTCCGGACATTTGGGCCGCCAGCGTCCGGGTCATGGACGCTGCTGTTCAGAAGGCCTATGGCGGCCGACGTAAAATCAGCTGGTTTGAGGTTTTTGCCGGCGAGGAGAGCTTCAAGCGCTTCAATAATTGGCTGCCGGACGATACGGTCGCAGCCTTCA
>CAMCCU010000618.1 GCA_945872975.1 Pedosphaera parvula Ellin514 | reverse complement strand
CCGCGCGAAGTATCGTGGCGTCCGACTGAGACGTCGTCGAAGTGCGCAAGACCGTTGGAAATGATCAGCGAGCCGTTGCCACGCTGGCCGATTCGGGTGTTGGCGGCGGCGTTGGTGGCTTCGATGATGCCGCTAGTTACAACCACGGCACCGGTGGAGCCCACTTCGTCCGCGACAAAGAATTCAAAGCCGACACCAACGCGACCCTGCGCAAGGTTGAGTCGGCCGCCAGAACGATTGAGCGCACCGACACGCAGATCGTTGTCCGTGCGGAGGACGCCGTTGCTGATGTTGAACGCGGAGATGCCCGAGCCATTGCCAATTTTCAAGGAGGCGCCATTGGTCAGCAGAACGGATCCGCTGTTCAAGGTGGCGCTCGCGGCATTCATGGTCATCTGGCTGCCGTTGGAACCATCGACACGGACATCCGAGTTATAGATCTGCAGCGCGCCGCCGGACGAGATGGTGAAGCCGCGGGTGATATCAAAAGGCGC
Organism: Pedosphaera parvula Ellin514; assembly: GCA_945872975.1. Lineage (GTDB taxonomy): Bacteria > Verrucomicrobiota > Verrucomicrobiia > Limisphaerales > JADJPG01 > JADJPG01. Next base: position 2,666 of record CAMCCU010000618.1, on the reverse strand, counting down.
GACTAGATTCGTCAGCACCAGAGTATTCTGGCGGTTCTGGAGAGCGCCAATGGCGAGGTTGCGCAAATACAGGTTCGTGGCGGGCGTGGAGGCGTCGGCGGTGATGGTCTTCGAATTGAAATTGCTGATGAGCACGAAGCTGTTCGTAAAGACCGGCACGGCACCGAGCGACCAGTTGGCCGGCGCGTGCCAGGAGCCGCTGAGTCCGTTGTTCCACATGTTGGTGCTTTGCGCTGATGCGGTCGAAAGCGATCCGACGCCAAGGGTCAGGCTTCCGATGAGGTGGACGAGAAAATGAATTCGTGTTGTCATGAGCTGCTTCTAACGACGCCGACTTAGCAGCTGGTTTGCCACAACAGGATCGCTCGAAAATGATTCCAAATCGGCTGATTTTACCCCATTGGGCCCGAGTGCATTGAAGTCCGCAGTCCGTTTGCGGAACGCCGCTGTTCCGCAAGGGGAACGCCGGTGTTCCGTCAGCGTGGCTTACGCGATTTGTGCAGAAATCTCGTGGCTTACGCGATCAAGTCAGTCTTTGCCTTCTCGAACATCTTCGGATAGATGCTTCCGGAGATTTCGTTCAGAGAGCTAATGCAGACACGGGGGCCTTACGTGTTGGGTCCAGGCAGAAGTCTAACTTGGTGGGGATAGCTCCGCATATGCGTGGCTCCATAGGAGTAAAATGGCATTCTGTGCTGATGAATTTTTTACAGGGCAATCAGTGCCCTGTAAGGATTCCTGCTAAAATTGGTGTATCCCCGCTCGGAAACGCCATGTTTTGCTTTGAGACGGATGCTCGTCGGCTTCTTGATGAGCGCATTCAGAACCTGCTTCCACTTTCGTAGTCGTTCCGCTTAAGTCACTGAACTTTATATGAGCAAGACCGCATTGTTATTCGCCGGACAAGGCGCCCAAGCTGTCGGGATGGGACGAGATCTGGCTGAACAATTTCCCACCGCCAAGGCGTGGTTCGAGAAGGCCAACGCCGCTCTCGGATACGACCTCGCGAAGATTTGTTTCGAGGGACCGGAAGCGGACCTGACCAAAACCGAGAATGCGCAGCCGGGGATTTTTCTGGTGAGCTGGGTCGCGTTTGAGCTTTTAAAGGAGCGCGTGCCCGGACTGAAGTTTGATGCGACGGCGGGGCTGTCGCTCGGAGAATTCACGGCGCTGACGGCGGCGGGCGCGCTGACATTTGAGGAGGGCATCAAGGTCGTGCAACAGCGCGGGCGCTTCATGCAGGAAGCCTGCGACGCAACGCAGGGCGGCATGGCGGCGATCATCGGGCTGGACGAGTCAAAGACACGTGAAGTTTGCGCCGAAGCCGGCGTTGAACTCGCAAACTTGAACTGCCCCGGGCAGATCGTGATTTCCGGTCCGGCAGAAAAGATGATCGCAGCGTGTGAGGTCGCGAAAGCGAAGGGCGCAAAGAAGGCGATGCCGCTGACGGTGGCCGGGGCGTATCATTCCGCGCTCATGGCGAGCGCGAAGCCAAAGCTGGATGGTGTGCTGAAAGCCTCGACCCTGAAGATGCCTGTCGTAACGGTGATTTCAAACGTCACCGCACAGCCCCACGGCGCCCCGGCGGAGATTCATCAGCGTCTCGTGGATCAGGTGACATCGTCCGTGCGCTGGGAGGATTCGATGCGCTATCTGCTCGCGCAAGGCTACACGCGGTTCATCGAACTCGGTCCCGGCAAGGCTCTCAGTGGTTTCATGAAGCGCATCGATGGCAACGCGCAGATGCTGAATGTGGCGGATGCGGCGAGCTTGGCGGCGACGATGAAGGCGCTGGAGGCGTGAAACGTAAAACGTAAGACAGGAGGCGAACGCACCCCGCTTTGACCTGTTCGGACAGGCTGTTTAATGAACAGTCGTCAGTTGAACTGAGGGAAGGCCGACGCCTTTTGCCGATTACCGGATCCGGTCCTCTGATTACTTGTTCCCCTGACTCAGCCCGCGCCGCCGGACTTCCCCGCCTTCGGTTCGCCCTTGAGCAGGGCCACGGCGTAGTCGCGGTTCATGCGCGCGATGAAGTCGAGCGAGATTTCCTTCGGGCAAACGGCCTCGCAGCTTCCGGTCACCGTGCAGCCACCGAAGCCTTCGGCGTCCATCTGGTCCACCATCGACTTCACGCGCTTGTAGCGTTCGGGCTGGCCCTGCGGCATGAGGCCGAGGTGCGATACCTTTGCCGCCACGAAAAGCATCGCGCTGGCGTTCTTGCACGCGGCCACGCACGCGCCGCAGCCGATGCACTGCGCTGCGTCCATCGCGAGGTCGGCGTTTTCCTTCGGAACGGGAATGTTGTTCGCGTCCGGCGCGGAACCGGTGCGAACCGTGATGTATCCGCCGGCCTGCTGGATGCGGTCGAACGCCTGCCGGTCGCAGACCAGATCCTTGATGATCGGAAACGCCTTCGCGCGGAACGGCTCGACGACAATCTCGTCACCGTTCTTGAAGCTGCGCATGTAGGTCTGGCAAGTCGCCACGCCCTTGTGCGGGCCGTGCGGCTTGCCATCGATGACGAGCGAGCAGGTGCCGCAGATGCCTTCGCGGCAATCATGATCGAACGCGATCGGCTCCTCGCCCTTGTTCGCGAGCTCTTCGTTCACCACGTCGAGCATTTCTAGGAACGACATGTTCTCGTTCAGATCAGGCGACGTGTA
>CAMCCU010000617.1 GCA_945872975.1 Pedosphaera parvula Ellin514 | reverse complement strand
GAGCAGGCTCGCAGATTGTTTCAGCGATTGGAGGAAGCGCAGCCAGCGCAACCGCTCGGAAAGAAACTGCTCGCGCCGCTCTTCGACGAGAATGCTCCGCAGTAGCGCGCGCTACTTCGATCGCTTGCGGAGCACCTGCGCGTGGACGCGGGCGACGTCGCCCATGTAGTGCTCGGCTTTGAAGTCGGTGGCGGCTTTGAGGATGTGTTCTCGGGCGAGCTTCGCGTCACCGATGGCCTCGAAGTAGAGACCGAGATAAAGGTGGGCGTAGAAGAGTTGGTTGTCCTGCTGGGCGGCGTTGCCAGTCTTCGCCGCAGCGATCACGTCTTCTGGTTTCGCCTTGCCGCCGAAGAGCGCGAGGATTTGCATCATCGGAATGCGGGAGTCGCGTTCGATCGGGATGAGGGCGGCCTTGGCTTTCGCGGCACCGGAGGCGCGCGCGACGCAGAGGAAATGCCAGACGGCGTTCTCGACGTCGTAGGGGTTCACGGTCTGGTGCGACTCGAACTGCTTGCGACCATCTTCAAAGCGACCGGCGTAGTAGAGCGAGATGCCGCGCTGCCAGTGATGCGGCGCCTGCTCCGGAATCGCCTCGATGAACTTGTCAAAGTCGGCGATGGATTCCGCAAAGTTGCCGAGCTTGAAGTGGAGTTCGCCGCGCTTCTGGAGGACGATCGCGGCCTTGGGATTGGACTTCAGGCTGGCGTCGTAGTCCGCAATGGCTTTCGCGCTGTTCGTGGCTTCTTCATGGGCGCGACCACGGATGAATAGGGCGCGAAAATCTTTCGGATCAGCGGCGAGGATCTTGTCGGCGATCTTGATTGCCTCGGCGGATTGCCCGCCCTTGAGCGCGGTGTCGGCAGCACGGAGAAGGGCAGGGGTGTCGAGGGGTTCGGCGGCCTGAACGCTAAAGACAAGTGGTCCAAGGGCGAGGAAGAGCGGCAGCACGCGGGCGAGAAAGCTCTCGGCAGTAAAATTGAGGCATCGAAGTTTCATGGGCGGAGCACAGCGGAATGCCATTCGGCTGTCAATTGTCCGGATGGTTATTGATTACCGACCGATGCGTCACGGCGCGGCATGAATGCTGACCGTTCCGCTCTGATTGGTTCCGAGGAAGTAGCCGAAGGCATTCGTCCCCTTTTGCATGGCCGCGCCAGTGAAGGCGATGGCTTTGGCTCCGGCGTTGGTCGGCGTAAGACTGCCTTTGAACAAACCGCTGGAGGTTGTGAACGTCACGGTAAGCGTGCTCGGTCCGATGTTGGTGAGCTTGCTACTCAGCCCGAGATTGAAGGTGTTGGTGTAGTCCTGCGCGAGATTGCCGCCGCTCACGGTCAGTTCGCCGGACGTAATGTGCAGGATTTTGTTGGTGCCCACCGGCGCGGCGTAGCGTGATCCGACGACCGTGCTTTCGTTCGTGGTAAAGCCGAGTGGATAATACTTCGCGGTCGCCAGCGCGGGCTTGCCCCAGTTGAGCAGGCCGGTGAAGTCATCGTTGAGGCGGTTGGTGAACCCGATCCAGGAGAGCAGGGAACCTTTGTTCGAGTAGAGCGGGATGTAGAGCGGCCACTCGCCGTTCTTCGAGAGTTGGCCTTTCTGCGCAGCGCTCGTCTTGTCGGAGAGGAAGCCTTTCAATGTCGCGACGCCGTTGCTGTCGATGCTGACGGTGCCGTAGCTCGCGCCGCCGGGGACGAAGCTGTCACCGGGCAGTCCCGGCAGCACGAAGGTGTATTTGCCAGCGAGCGTGCAGGGATTGGTCTTGGTGAAGACCGCGCGATCGCCATTCAAGGCTGCGACCCACGTGCCATCGCTGACGGTGCCAGTGACGGTGTCTGAGCCGTCGAGCGCGACCGCCCAGGTGACGGTGAGGGCGTTGGTGCCTTTGCGCAGGATGTTGTTAGTCGCGCGGCCGTTGAGATCAAGCTGGCCGGAGGCGGAGAGTTTCAAACCGCCGGTGAGGAGCGAGGCGGAGTAGCTGCCGCTGGCGGTCGCGGTGAAGAGGAAGTTGCCACTGGAAGCGTGGGAGACGCCGTTGGTCTCGTCGTAGAAGAGCCCGTTGTATTTACCAGCGACGATGGTGAAGGGGTTCGGCACGAAGTTCGCCGTTACGACGGTGTTCGAGACGAGCGAGAAGGACAGCGTGGGCGAGCTGGATTCAAACGCGAGGGTGAGATTCGTGGTAACGAGCCAGTTGGAGAAGACGTTACCTGCGGACGGCGTGGCGGTGAGCAGGAAGTTTCGGCCTAGTTCCAGAGGCTGGTTATTGGTCGCACCTTTCACGGCACCGTTGCCATTGGCGATGAGAGTCAGCGGTGTGCGTGAGCTGTAGAAATAGGGGCGCGAATTGGTGAGTGAAGTGTTGCTCGCCTGATCGACGCTGTAGGCGCTGATGATATTGGTGCCGGCGGAAAGGATGACTGGGAGTGGCGTGCCCCAGATGGTCATCGTCAACGAACCAGTCGCCGCGATGAACGGTCCACCGTTGACTGAGTAAAACACCGCGCTGATTCCGTTTTTGTCCGCAGCCTTTCCGCCAACGATGATCGCTTCGTTGGTGGTAGAGGCAAACGTTGGCGTGGCGATGGTCACCGTTGGACGGAGGGAATCGCTGAGAGGCGGAACCACCGTGAGCGTGGCGGTTTCGCTGATGATGAATCCCGCAAGATTCGTGATCATCACCGAATAGAGAGCATTCTGATTCGCTGACACATTTTGCAGCGTGATCGAAGCATTGGTGGCACCTGGAATCTCCACCTCGTTCGTCATCCACTGGTAGTGCAACTGACCGCCCCGCGCCGTGACGCTGAACGTCGCACTCCTGCCTGCCGTGACGGTCAGATCTTGCGGGTGCCTCGAAATGCTGGGCGATTCCACTCCGGAGGACGTGTTGAATTTTCCCGGCGTGGGCGTGGCCCCGAACCAGATAAGCGGGTTATTTCCGTAATCGTAGGAGGAGAACTTCTGCAGCGAATCTCCCGTGCCCGCCTCCGTGCCGTCCGGGCTGATCGGCCACGGGGCTGTGTCGTCGTAATTCACCAGATCCACCGTGATGTACGGCACCAGTCCAAAGTCTGGATGTGACGGCCCCTGCGGAGCGTCAGGTCGGAGCACCTCCACGGTCGCGCCTGAATTGCTCAACTTTCCTTTGTAGGGGCCGTAAATC
>CAMCCU010000616.1 GCA_945872975.1 Pedosphaera parvula Ellin514 | reverse complement strand
GTGGCCGACACGCGCACCGACAACTTCGACTACGCGCGCGCCAAGGCCAACGCGCAGGACGCCATGGCCAGCACGCCGGACCTCGCCTGCATGGTCGGCCTCTTCGCCTACAACGCGCCGCTCTGTCTGGAAGCCGCGAAGGAAGCGGGCAAGGTGGGCAAAATCAAAATCGTCAGCTTCGACGAGGCGAACGCCGTGCTCCAAGGCATCATCGATGGACAAGTCCACGGCACCGTGAGCCAGCAGCCCTATTACTACGGCTACGAATCGGTGCGCATCCTCGCCCGCCTGGCCAACGGCGATAAGTCCGTGCTCCCGCCCGGCGGCTTCCATGAAGTGCCCAGTATCGAGGTCCGCAAAGCCAACGTGGAAAAGTTCTGGGCGGACTTGAAGAAGATGCAGGAGGCGGGGAAGTAGGGATTCTATAAATCTGCGACATGCACCCTAGACTGCTAAAGCGTTGGACGAAGGAAGAGAATGCTTGCAAGCGCCTGCGCAGGATCACGGAAGCAAAAGTTGTGCGTTGGGAGTATTGGACTCTTTGCTACTGGCGTTGGAATCCATCGGAGTATGAAACTGTAGCAAAGACGGCCAAACGTACAACAAGAGAGAAGGCTGGTTTCACTTACGGCTACGATGCACAGGATCGAGTTATCGTTATTAACTCTGGATTTCCTGGTGACGAAAATCCAACGCCGAAGGAGGAGTTCCTCAGGTATTCAACGGACACCATCCGTTCCACTACATATTACCGAGAGCAACTGATGGACGTCGCGGAGGCAACTTTGGCGAACGGGCGGATAACTCGAGTCGAATCTGGAGACGGTTGGGACAGTATCCTGTGGCGTGGGGACAAAATCGCGCGGATTCAGTTCGGAGAACACAGGAGAAAGCCTGTCTTGGAGTGGTGTTTCGACAAGTCAGGGAAGCGGACTGGAATGTACGACTTGCCTCGCGAGCTGAAGTTGCCCAAAGGCGTCACAATCGTGTCTCTCCCAAAAGCTATTTGCGAACACCTGACGCGGGTCGTCTCCAAGATCGTCGCGAAGGCTGGAATCAAACAACCGGTCTATTGCCTCGCCCTCGCGTACGACGGAGAAGGCAACGGTGTCTTGCCGCCTTCGCTTGCCATTGGCCTCGATTCCGAGAGGCAGAACTGGATTCGCACCAAAGGCAACGCTGCCAAGGAATTCATCTGGAATCCTGCCGAGTTCCGGTATTATGAGACCAAACAGACAGCGCTGCCGATCGACAAGAAGTTCGAGCAAGCCTGCGAATGGTACAACCAGCTATTGGATCGAAAAGGTTCCGACAAGCCAGCCCGCGAGCTGCTGAGTCAAGTTGCTGCCGATCTCGCCAAGCTGAATTGGAAGGGCAAACTCAACACGACGGAAGACTTCATCGTGTTCGCTGTGGATTACGAAGGCGCGGACTTGAAGAAGAACGTCAAAGCCACTGTCCCGCCCAAGCTTCTCACGAAGTTCAAAGCGGAAGGTTGGATGTAAACGAGGCGTGCCGCCTGCCTCGGCCCCGACGGGGCCAATGACGGTAGCCGGTGGGAAGTCTCGGCCGCAGGACGAGGCGCACCCACCGGTCGCTCCGCCCAAATTGCCCCGCGCCCCAGCGGGGCGCATGACGAATGGTTCCCTCAACGCGTTCACGCGCCCCGGTGAGGCGCACCGACCCCCTCACCAAATCCGGTGGGTGCGCTTGGTTCCACCAAGCTTCCCACCGGCTACTTTCTTCCGCGCCTCCAGCGCGATGACACCTGATGTTTCCATTCCAACCTGTCCCTGCGCCTTCTATACTTCCACCCGTATGAGCGAGAACGGGATGACTCCGGCGGTCATGGACCACTTCCTGAACCCCCGCAACGTCGGCGACAGCGCGGATGCGGATGGCCGAGAGAGAACACCGATTTGCAGCCTTGTTGGCCGGGTGGTCTCAGGGTAGTTTCCCGCCATGAAACTTCTCGAACGCATCACAGTCGAGCCGGGCAAATGTGGCGGGCGCCCGTGCATCCGTGGCCTGCGCATTCGCGTGACCGACATCCTCGGAATGCTGGCTGATGGCGTCTCGCACGAGGTGATTCTCAAGGATTTTTCTTATCTCGAACCGGACGACATCAAGGCAGCGCTCGCCTATGCAGCGCGTCAGGCCGATCACGCCGTGCTTCAGGCTGTGTGAACTTCCTCGTCGATGCGCAACTTCCGCCGGCACTGGCCCGGTGGATCAGCGGTCAGGGACATCAGGCCGTTCATGCCTTTGATTTGGGCCTCCATGCGGCTGATGATGCCGTTCTCTGGAGATACGCGGTTGAACACCATGCGGTCATCATCAGCAAGGACGAGGACTTCGTTGACTGCTGGCTTCTCAGCGACCGCCCGGCGGCCCTCGTCTGGGTTCGCAAGGGAAACTGTTCCAAACAGGCGCTGCTTTCTTGGATCGAACCAATGTGGCCTGAAGTTCTGAAACGCCTGGAGCAAGGAGAGCAGCTCATTGAACTGCGAGCGTAGAGGCGATGTTGACAAGGTGGCCTCAGTGCCAAACGGAGGCGTAAAACGTGAAACGTAAACTCCGGTAAGCCGCCCCCCGTCGAAGTTTACGTTTTTACGTTTCACGTTTCACGCCCTCCCCCCTACGCTTCCCACGATGCCGTCGATCTATCTCGATCATCAAGCCGCCACGCCGCTCCTGCCGGAGGCGTTTGAGGCGATGCGCCCGTACTTCACCGGGCAGTTCGGCAACGCCTCCTCGCTGCACTCGCACGGCCTGCGCGCGCGCGATTCGCTGGCGAAGGCGCGGGAGCAGATGGCGGCGTTCATCGGCGCGGATTCACCGGAGGACATCCTCTTCACCTCGGACGGCACGGAGTCCGCGAATCTCGCGATCAAAGGCGCGGCTTACGCGAATCAGAAGCGGGGGAATCACATCGTCCTCAGCGCCATCGAACATCCGGCGGTGCTGCGCTCGGTAGAGTTCCTCGAAACCCAGGGCTTCACTTCGACCCAGGTGAAGGTGGATGCGAACGGTCTGGTGAACCCCGCCGCCGTTCGTGAGGCGATGACGGATCAGACCATTCTCGTCGCCGTGCATCATGTGAATCACGACATCGGCGCCGTCGAACCGGTGCGCGAGATTGGCGGGATCGCAGCGGAACGC
>CAMCCU010000615.1 GCA_945872975.1 Pedosphaera parvula Ellin514 | reverse complement strand
CTCGGCATCGCGGCGTTCGCCTTGAAGTATCGTCTGCCGCGCGAAACGAATTCGCCTTACTCGCTGCCGAAGCACGCGCGCGAAGATGGCCAGCGCGCGATGCGGCTGGTCCGCAGTCACGCGAAGGAATGGGGCATCGACCCGAATCGCATCGGCATCATGGGCTTCTCGGCGGGCGGCGAAGTGGCGTCACTCGTGGCCTACAGTCCCGGTGACGGAGAGGCGACGGCGGCTGATCCAATCGATCAGCTCAGTGCGAGGCCGAGCTTCCAGATCATGATTTATCCCGGGCCGCTGGGGATTCCCGAAGTCATTCCGACGAACGCGCCGCCGTCGTTCTGGCTCGCGGCGAATGACGACCGGCAGCCGGCGCGGACGATAGCCGAGATGCTGCCGAAGTATCGCGCGGCGAAGGTGCCCATCGAGGTTCATCTGTTCGCGAAGGGCGGACATGCTTTCAACATGGGTAACCGTTCCAAGCTCGTGACGGTCAAAGGATGGACGAACCGACTGGCCGACTGGCTGGCGGACAATGTTCTGGTCACCGAACCGGTCGCTAACAGCAAATAACTTCTGCCATCAGCCATGCGAAATCATTTCAATCACCTTGTCGTTGCGGCGTTGTTGACGTTCGCGTCCGCCGCGTCCTCGCAGGAAACCAAGCCTGCTGCGCCCGCGAAGCCCAAGCTCACGCAGGAGGAACTGGAGGCGAAGTTCAAGGCGACCATGACGAAGGCGACGATGAGCGGGCGCTGGTGCGGCATCAAGGATGGCAAGCTCACGCCGGAGAAGGAGGACAAATACACGATCGTGAGCGTGAACAAGCTGGGCGGCGAGGCGTGGATCATCCAGTCGCGCATCCAGTATGGAGACAAGGATTTCACCGTGCCGATTCCCGTGCTGGTCAAGTGGGCCGGGGACACGCCGGTGATCACGGTCGATGGCATGGCGATGCCGGGCGGCAAGACGGCTTATTCCGCGCGCGTGATCGTTTACGACAAGACGTACGCGGGCACCTGGTCGGGTGGCGATCACGTCGGCTTGATGAACGGCGTGATCACGAACGAGAAGGAGTGAGCCGCAAGACCCAAGACTTTCTGAAGCGACAGAGACATCCAGCAACCAACACGCAATGACATGAAGACCAACCACACTCCCCACTCTTTTCGAACGGAATCCACTCCTCTTGCCCCGCCCCTGCGCCCTCGGAGTCTCGCTCCCGTGGCGCTGGGCGCGTTGACGGGCGTACTCCTGGCGTCCGCCGCCGCCGTGTCTGGCGCAGCGAACGATGCCGCGTCCAACTGGCCGCAATGGCGCGGGCCGCACGCCAACGGCCTGGTGCCGCAGGCTAATCCGCCCACGACCTGGAGCGAGACGGAGAACGTGAAATGGAAGGCGAAGCTTCCCGGCAAAGGCACCGGCACGCCCATCGTCTGGGGCAGCCAGATCTTCATCCAGACCGCCATCGCCACCGGCAAGAAGGTCGAGCCGCCCGCCGAGAAGAAGTCCGCCGCGCTCTATTCTCCGAACGTGTTCGGCCAGGCGCAAAGCCCGGCGGCTCCGGCGGCTCCCGCTGGTGCCGCTCCGCCAGAGGGTGAGCGCCGTCGTCGTCCCGGTGGTGGAGGCGGCGGTGGTGGTGGGCGCGGCGAAAAGCCGACGGAATTTTTACAGTTTACGCTGCTCTCGATTGATCGCGCAACCGGCAAGACGCAGTGGCAAAAGGTCGCGAGGGAAGAAGTGCCGCACGAGGGGCATCACCGCGATCACGGCTTCGCCTCCCACTCGCCGGTCACGGACGGGCAGCACATCTATTCCTATTTCGGATCGCGCGGGCTGCACTGCTACGACATGAAGGGCGAGCTGAAGTGGCAGAAGAATTTCGGAACCCAACGAACGGCGAACGGCTTCGGAGAAGGCGGCTCGCCCGCGTTGTCCGGCAACACGCTCGTCGTGAACTGGGACCACGAAGGCGAGGACTTCATCGCCGCCTTCGACAAGACGACCGGCAAGGAACTGTGGCGCAATCCGCGTGACGAGAAGACGACGTGGACCACGCCGCTGGTGCTTCAGCATGAGGGCAAGCCGCAGGTCATCGTCGCCGCCAGTGGTCGCATCCGCAGCTATGACTTGGCGACGGGAAAACAGATTTGGGAATGCGGCGGCCTGGGCTCGAACGTCGTTCCCACCCCGGTCAGCGATTTCGGGATGCTCTTCGCCATGAGCGGCCATCGGGAACCCGCGCTGCTCGCCATCAAGCTCGACAAAACCGGCGACCTCACCGGCACCGACTCCATCGTCTGGAGGCAAAGCCGCAGCACGCCCTACGTGCCCTCGCCGCTGCTGTATGGCGACAAGCTCTATTACTTCTCCGGCAACAACGCCACCCTCTCCTGCTTCAACGCGAAGACCGGTGAGTCCCAGTTCAGTGAACGGCTGGAAGGCCCGTCCGGCTTCTACGCCTCGCCCGTCGGTGCGGGCGGGCGCATCTATCTCGCGGGCCGCAACGGCACGAGCATCGTGATGAAGAACTCCGGCCAGCTCGAAATCCTCGCCACGAACAAGCTCGACGAGAAGTTCGACGCCTCGCCCGCCATCGCCGGCAACGAGCTGTATCTACGTGGCCACGAATATCTCTATTGCCTCGCTGAGAAGTAAACGGCGCACTCAATCCTGTTTTCAACAGCCAGGCATCCGCTGCAAACGGATGCCTGGTTCGTTTTTGAGCTGAAGTCTCGGGCAAGTTTCTGTCGGCCTTGTTCAAAACCTTCCTCTTGCTCGTAATCCTGACGTGGCCTCACCCCTCACCCCGGCCCTCTCCCCATTGAGGGGAGAGGGAGTCGCGCTGGATGCACATCGAGAGTTGGGAACATGTCGCCGCGTTCGTTTCCTTCCGGCCAGCTCTGCTCGAACTACCGGAGCGAAGCAAGCGCGGCGAAGCAGGTCGTCAAATTCCAAGCCGCTGCTCGCGCTCCCTCTCCCCTCAATGGGGAGAGGGCCGGGGTGAGGGGTGAAACGGTTCGTTGCGCTCTCATCATGGAGTCATGAAATCACCAAGGTCCGAAACGTGACTGCACCTGCGCCGGGTGTGAAGCCCGCTTCCCGGCCCGCCGCCTCAAAGGAAGAATCGTCCAAATTGTTCATCGGTTTATCCAAGCCGCCCCGCC
>CAMCCU010000614.1 GCA_945872975.1 Pedosphaera parvula Ellin514 | reverse complement strand
TTCCGGTCGATGGGTCACGAGAGAAACAATATGCATACAAACTCCCGTGGTCAATCGCTGGTTCAGGGCCGGGTGTGATCAGAAGTGGCGGGCAGGAGAGGAAAGGTGGGACTCGTCGCGCTGCGACGAGTAGCGCCGCGTCCAGCGGCGCAACGAACTTGCGACCGCCCGGCGCAATCAACCGCTTGGCCACCCGCTGAACGCGGGTGGAATTGTCGCAGCGCGACAATTGACACCTGCCCGCACGCTACTTCCGATGACACCCTTCACACCCTGACTGTCGCTCCGTTTGCGATGTGGAAAAGCAGCGGGGACAATCTGAATGAATTGTCCACAGTCCTGGGTAACGTGAATCACGAGTCAATGAAGCACTGACGAAACGTTGTTTTGGCGTTTCGAACCAGATAGAGGGAATTCACTGAGAACTCAGAGAGGCTCCGCAGCACATCGACCTCGCAGTGGCTGCGAGCTGGGGGCGGTCAATGGCAGGGAGGATTCGCGAACGCTTAACGCGGAACCCGACCACGAATGGTCGTCTTCAATGGGGGGCACAAGCTTTACCGCCTCGATCAAAAACCTCTGGCGGGGCGGACGGGCTTCCGTGCTTTTTTGCCGAAGGGCTTGCCCTGTCTCCGCTTGGGATGCCGGCGTTTCCCTCCAATTGGGGACGATACATCTCCGGCCTGGGTGGAGCGAAGCTTGTGTTTGACGTTATTCGGGCCATGCGCTGCCGCCATATGGATCTGGAGGCCGAACGGCATCTTATTATTACAAATTGGGCAGTTCACAAATTAAGACTCTCTTGAAACGCGAGTCCGCAACGGGGTTCTTCCAAGCGCAGACTGACGAATCCGGAGCGGTCTCACAAGTGTTGTTTCACGCTGCACGTCGATTCTGCTCTTGCTGACCCTGCTGTTGCGTCCCACTTTTCTTGGTCGGAGTCAGATTATTCACGTCCACCGCAGTAGTTCTGAAGCCGGAGTTCCAAAAAGTCAGGCGCGACTGGTTGCCCGGTCGCGCCTGTGTGCAGGAGGAAAGGTGTCGTTACTTCTTCGCGGCGTCGTAGAGCGCGGCGACAGCGGACCAGTTCACCACGTTCCAGAAAGCCTTGAGGTAATCCGCGCGGCGGTTCTGGTATTTCAGATAGTAGGCGTGCTCCCAGACATCGACTCCGAGAACCGGCTTGCCTTCGCAGCCGGCGACGGCCTTGCCCATGATCGGGTTGTCCTGATTGGCGGTGGAGGCGATCTCCAGTTTGCCGTTGTTCACGAGCAGCCAGGCCCAGCCGCTGCCGAAGCGACCAACGCCGGCGGCTTCGAGTTTTTCCTTGAAAGCATCGAAGCTGCCGAACGCGGCATTGATGTCTTCTGCAAGCTTGCCGGTGGGCGTGCCGCCGGCATTCGGGGCCATGAGGTTCCAGAAGAACGTGTGGTTCACGTGGCCGCCGGCGTTGTTGCGCACGGGGCCGCGGATGTTTTCCGGCACGGAGGCGAGGTCAGTGATCAACGCTTCGGCGGACTTGGCTTCCAGCTCGGCATTGCCGGCGATGGCCTTGTTCAAGTTCGTGACGTAAGCGTTGTGATGTTTGCCGTGATGGATCTCCATCGTGGCTTTGTCGATGTGCGGTTCGAGCGCGTCATGCGCGTAGGGTAGGGGGGCGAGTTCGTGTGCCATAGTCGTGGTGTTCAGTTTTGTTCGAATTGCCATTGTCGTTAATGCTCTTCGTGCGCAGAGCTTAGTGGATGATGATCTGGTTTCAAGAGCTGTTGCCGGATTTTGTCCTGACAATCACCCAATTTGAGCCGGCATTTGGGAGCGTGTCCCCAAAGAATCATTGCGCCAGCCAGCCTGAAATAATAGTCTGCGGCCATGGTTCACACGGAATCCGACCGCCAGTCCCCGGCGGATGCGTCCTCGCGGGGCGCTCACCACATCCAGGCGTTTCGCTGGATGCTTTTGGCGCGCATCTTGGATGAAAAATTCGCCAGCCTGTATCGGGGCGGCAAGATTTTCGGTGGAGTTTTCCTCGGACGCGGCCAGGAGGCGTTGAGCGCGTCGGTCGGTGTTTCCCTTAGGCAGGGTGATATTTTCGCACCGTTGATTCGCGATGCAGCCGGGCGTCTCGCTTTCGGCGAAACGGTGCTGGATTCGGTGCGGACGTATCTCGGTTCACCGCTTGGCCCGATGCGCAGTCGCGAGGGCAATGTGCATCGCGGTAAACCAAAGGAAGGTTTACTCCCCATGATCAGTCACTTGGGCGCGATGATTTCTGTCGTGAACGGCATGTTGATGGCGCGTCGTTTCAATGGAGTGGCGGACACGGTCGGCGCAGCGTGCATCGGCGAAGGTGCGACGTCCACGGGGGCGGTTCACGAGGCATTGAACCAGGCGTCGGTGGAACGATTGCCATTGGTTCTCGTGGTGGCGAACAATCACTACGCGTACTCAACCTCGACGGATCGCCAGTTTGCCTGCGAGTCGCTGGTGGATCGCGCGGTGGGTTATGGCATCGAGGGGCGCTCGGTGGATGGGACGGATTTGGATGCGTGTCTTTCCGTCTTGGGCGAAGCGGTTCAGAGGGCGCGTGACGGGCACGGGCCGCAGTTGGTCGTCGCCAGTCTGCTGCGTCTCTGCGGACATGGTGAACACGACGACGCGAGCTACATCGACCCGAGACTTCGCCAGTCTGCCGTGGGTCGGGACTGTCTCGATGTTGCGCGGGACCAACTGATTGATCACGGCTGGGCTGATGAGATGAACTTAAATGCCTGGCGCAGTGAAGCGGTCGCGAAGGTCGAGGAAGCGGTCTCGAAAGTTCAACGCGAGGGTGGGCCTGATCCTTACAAGGAAGACTGGAACGCGCTCTCGTCCAAGCATCTCAATGACGGGCACAATGCCCATTGAGCTGCGCGCGGGCTGATTCTTCATTCGCATGAGCATTACCTACCTCGAAGCCATCCGCGAAGCGCAGGCGCGCGCGCTGGCGGAAGATCCCCGGGTGTTTATTTACGGGCAGGACGTCGGGGACTTTGGTGGAGCGTTCAAGGCGACCAAGAATTTGTCGCGGGAGTTTCCTGGGCGTGTGC
This sequence comes from Pedosphaera parvula Ellin514, assembly GCA_945872975.1. GTDB lineage: Bacteria > Verrucomicrobiota > Verrucomicrobiia > Limisphaerales > JADJPG01 > JADJPG01. The sequence goes on along the minus strand of CAMCCU010000614.1, from coordinate 91 downwards.
TCGATGCGCCGATCAGCGAGGACGCGATTATCGGCGCGGCGGTGGGGGCGGCGATTGAAGGGATGCGGCCGATCATCGAGATGCAGTTCGC
>CAMCCU010000613.1 GCA_945872975.1 Pedosphaera parvula Ellin514 | reverse complement strand
GCCTTGCGTTCGCGCTGCGTGACCGTCGCGCAATAATTGCTGGCGTCGAAGAACGTCACCTTCTCCACCGGCCGGTTGGAGTCGCCGGTAAAGTGGCTCGGGTTCCGTCCCACGACCGCCGCATATTCCGCCTGCGTCACCTCATGTTTTCCCATCCAGAAGTCGCGGGTAATGGTGACGGGAAACTTGATGCGCATGAACGTGCCCGCCTTGATCGCGACCATGTTGGTCAGCGGAATCAACTCGGCCTTGGCCGAGGCGGCATCGGTGTCACCGGAAGACTTCGGCTTACAACCGGATTGACACAGCAGAAGTGCGAGAGCACCGACTGCTCCCGGAAACAACGAGGCAAGATGCCAACAATAAGTACGAGTGTTCATTCTTTAAATCCTACGCGAACGGACCATTCCTGATCTTTCACGGCCACCGTCTGTTCCCTGCCGCCAGGCCAGCGAATCCACAATGCCACCGGCGCTTCCTGCAAGCCCAAAACCTGCGAAGCGGCATCTTGCGACCAATAGCCGGAGCCCGCCTGAATCGTCCGAACCGGACCTTTGCGATCGCCCGCGTAAAGGACACGCACCTGCGCGCCGACGCCGTCCGGATTGGCTGGGGAGCCATTGAGAACCACACGAAGACCGCGCTTCGCTGTGCGGTTCGAGTAAAGCTTCGTCGGCGCGTTGTTTTGCGAAACCGCCAAATCCATCCGGCCATCCTGATTGAAGTCCACCAGTGCAGCGCCGCGCTGTTCGCCCATGACCTGAATCCCGGTCACGCTGGCGTCCATCGCCGTGAATTTTCCACGGCCCGTCCCTCGCAGCCACAGACCACGTCCGCTGTCGTCGCGGGAAATATCCGACGCCGCGCCAAAGAAATTCTGGCCGCAAAATAGATCCTCGATTCCATCCCCGTCCACATCCGCGACATTCATGGCGAAGACCGGTGTGAGCTGCGCCTCGCGCGGGAGTGGAGCCGCCTCGAAGCGAGCACCTCGATTGAGAAAAACCGTGGAGGCAAGGTGTGTCGCTTCGAGGAAAGAAGCCTTCTCATAAGCGGCCCCGAGAATATCTCGCACCGTCGCCTGACCGAACGCCTGATGCGTCGGAAACTGCACGCTCAATTTCGGAAAGCCACGCGCGAGCCAGTTCCGATCATGCACCGGGAACCAGTTGGTTTCAGACCGCCACGACTCGATCATCTGCACCACTCCATCGCCGTTCCAGTCGCCGTAGGACAATCGATACGCCTTCGGCTGATGCAGCTCATAAACCGTATTGCGCCCCCAGTTGCCGCAGGCCAGGTCCATCCGCCCGTCGCCGTCGAAGTCGCCCGCCGTCACACTCGTCCACCAACCCTTCGAGTCAGCGAGTCCCAAAGCGGCCGTCACATCCTCGAAGCGCCCGCGCTGATTGCGAAACACGCGCACCGGCCCCCATTCCATCGCCAGCGCGAGGTCAGGAACACCGTCTCCGTCCAAATCCGCGAAGGTCGCGCCGCTGACCATGCCGAGGGATTTGAACGGTTCACTCAGCGAACTGCTGGCCACCAGCTTGCCACCTTCATTCAACCAGATCGTGGAGGCGACCGGCTCAGGGTAGCGGCCTGGCCGAAAGCGTCCGCCCACGAACAAATCCAAATCGCCGTCGCCGTCGATGTCCGCGGTAGCCATCGGACCCACGCTTGCGGGGCCTGCTGGCAGGCGTTGAGGCGCGGCAAAATTCGTGGAGGAATAGACCGCGAGTTCGGATTCCCCTTCGGCGCTCAGCTCGTAGTTCGACGTCGCGACGAGCAGACTGCGATGGCCCAGGCCGTCCGCCCATCCCAACGCCGCTCCTTGATCGCCGGGCGCGATGGGAGCGCCTTCGATCTTACGAAAAGCGCGGCCCTGCTCATTGCGATAGGCTGCCAGCGAACCGCCGCGGCCCGACGTCACGATCAAATCTTCCCATCCATCTGCATCGAGATCATACCAACTGACGCCCGGCCCCAAGCGGCTCAAGCGGCGCGGCAGCATCGCCTGTCGCGCCCAATCATCGAACGCTTCGTCCACATGCGTGTGGCCAATCAGCGAACTGACATCCTCGAACATCGGAGACGGCAAAGCCGCCCGGACGACGTCCACTCGCCCCGCCGAAGCAGGCTCGATGACTTCATAAATGCGATTCGCCATCACGCCATTGACCGTGCTCTGCGCACCGTTGCGCCAACGCACTTCCAGCCGCATCGGCGTCTTGGAGTCTGCGGCGGCGGCCAAAGTCCGCGTCGCTTGATCGCCTGAAAGATAACGTCCGCCGCTGATCATTTCCTGCGCCTGCGTGATGGAACCGCCCACCAACTTAATCCGCGCCCCGACGCCCTGCGTGTTCGGCGGCAGACCTTTCAAGCGCACCGCGATGCGTCCGGCGGGAGCGTCATTGCGATACAGACTCGCCACCTCGTTCAGATTGTTCACCACCAGATCCATGTCGCCATCGTTGTCGAAATCACCCTGCGCCATGCCAAACGAAATGCCCTGCTGATCGAATCCCCACTGCGCGCTGGCCGGCTTGAACATTCCATCGCCTTGATTGTGGAAGGCCGCATTCCGCGTTCGCCAGCGAGGATGGAACTGCATCTTGCGTTTCATCTGCGCCTCAGTGAAGCGCCGCCGTCCCTCCTTGATCTCATCGTTGCTGTCCTGATCCATCACATCAAATTCAAATCCGTTCGTGACCAGCAAATCCTCGTAGCCGTCCAGATCGACATCGATGAAAATGGTAGTCCACGTCCAGTCCGTGGCGGCCACCCCAGCCATGAACGCCGCTTCCACGAACGACCCATCCGGCCGGCCGAAGAACAGCGTGTTCCGGTTAAACTGCGGACGCTCCTCAATCCGCTCGGCATCCAGTGGGTTCGGACGATCCCGCATCAGCTGCGTCATCCGCTTCCCGTGCTCGCGCGCCAGCATATCGACCACGAAGAGATCATCGTGCCCATCCCGATTGATATCGCCAAAATCAACGCCCATCGAGGACCGGCTGGTATGACGGAACTTCAATTGATCAATCGCGCGAAACGTTCCCTTCCCGGAATTAATCCAGATGCGATCCGGCGACGTGTTGTCATTGCAGATGTACAGGTCGGGAATTCCATCGCCGTTGATGTCGCGAAACATCACCGCCAGCCCCCAATCACGATACGGCGGAATCGG
>CAMCCU010000612.1 GCA_945872975.1 Pedosphaera parvula Ellin514 | reverse complement strand
CAGGGGGTCGCCGTGAGCCAGCGGGTTTCGAAGAATTTGCGGGACGTGCAGGTCAAGGTCGTTGGCGTCGAGGAAAGTCTCCGGGCCATCGGGGAAAAGGTCCGGCAGGTGGATGAAACTCTCTCCCAGATCAACAGCGCGTCACGGGAACAGTCCGAGGGCGTCAGCCCAGGGTTGCAATGGTGGTTACGCGGCGATGAGTTCCATCTCCGTGTTGAGGCGGGTGAAGCAGAGCGCACGCTGGACGTTCTGGTTGGCGATGAGCGCGGTGATTTTGCTTTGGCGGGTGCGCGCGAGCTTGATGATGGAGACGAGGAGGTTGAGCCCCATCGAGTCGATCATGTTCGCGGCGCGGAGGTCTAGCTGCAGGGTTTCCCAGTTGGCTTTCGCGATCACATCGGACTCGAGGATGGCAAAGATCTGCTTGCGCAGGGCGGCGGCGTTGGTGCTGATGATGTCGCCGGGGACGATCAGGTTGAGTGTCTTGGTGTGGCTATCCAATGTATGTATCATGGTGGTGATATCGGAGGATTGTTTGATTTTGTTATATGTTTTCTTTCATGCCGTCGCTTACGGCTGCTTGAGATTGAAATCCATGGTGACGCTGGTGCCGTTGCGCTCGACGCGGGTCAGGTCGGGCAGACGATTGATCAGGATGAGGCCGCGATGCTCATCGAGCATTTGTTTCCCGGCGGCTTTCTCGTATTCGGACCAGTTGAAATCGTGCCCCGGTCCGGGATCGCTGACGATGACGCGCAGCAGGCTTTTCTCGGGCTGGAACGTGACTTCGTAAAAGCAAGGTTCGGAGGGTTTGGCACCGCAGCCGTACTTGATGCCGTTGATCACGGCCTCGCGCGAGCAGAGCAGCAGGTCGAAGAGTTTCGACTCAGGGATATTGGGCAAGGCGGTTTGCAGGCTCCTTTCCCAATGGTTTTGGAATTGGTCGATCTGCGGTCCGAGCGGGCCAAAGTATTCTTCAAAGAGCAGCGGTTTGAATCCACCTGCTGGCACGCCCTTGGGCGCGAGGTTGAGCCGGACCACCAGGATGTCGTCGCCACAGTCTTTGAGGAACGCCGGGGTGACGCCGTCCTGTTTCGCTTTGAGAAGGTTTTCCGCGAGGCTGATCGGGCTGACGCCAAGCTGGCCGGCGAGGTCTTCGAGCCCATCCGTCCACGCGTAAGCAAAGCCGCCGCTGTCGATTCGTTGCTCGAAGAGGGTGGTGGACTCCTCGTCGAACCAGCCGAGCGGATGGCTCGCCGTTTCTCCGCACCGTTTGGATTTGCCGTCGCAATCGGTGAAGATCGGGACGGGAAAGCCGCTGTTCCACACCGAGAGATTCTTCGCTGAAAAATCGATGTCGAACGCGCAAACGGAGACGGAGGCGGAGACATCAAACTGAGAAGTGGTTTCGCCGTGGCTACGGCTCCAATCCCGGATCAGAAATCGATTGAAGTAGGAGAACACTTTGCTGATCGGCGTCTCGTTCTCGATCATGCCACGGACCACTCCCTGGAAGAATGCGGAGATGAAGCCGGCCTTCAGGTCGTGCCCGGACACATCCGCCACGACGACGAGCAGGCGTTCCGGCCCGAGGGTGAAGACATTGACCAGGTCGCCACCGGCTGCGTGTTTCGGATGCCAGCAGATCTCCAGGGTGCCCGGGAGGCTCGTTGGATTCGCGCCGAGCATGAACTGCTGCAGCTTGCCGACTTCCTGCACGGAGGACTCGGCATCCTGCAACGCGCGCTGGCGTCGGGTGAGTTCCACCGCCTTCGCTACCGCTTCGAGCAGAAGCGGGATCTGGACGGGTTTGTCGAGGAAGTCGCACGCGCCGGTTCGCAGGCTTTGCTTCACGAGGTCGCGCTCGCCCACGCCGGTCACGAAGATGGCCGCGAGGGCGTCGTCCCGTTCCTTGATCCAGCCCAGCAGGTCCAGTCCGGTGCCGTCGGGCATCAGGTAATCCGTCACCACGGCGTCGAAGCGGGTGTCCGTACTTTCGGAGAATAAAGCCTGGGCCTCCACCACGCCTGCGGCGACCACGGTGTCGTAACCCTTCTTCTTCAGATGATGAGAGATCAGCAGGCGGATGCCGGCGTCGTCATCGACCACCAGCACTCGCTTGGCCCCGTTCGGTATGGAGTTCTCGTTGCTCATGCAGCTTTGAGAGCGGGCGTGGAATCGAGGGCTTGCCGGAGAAGGGAGAGTTCCTGGAGCAGCTCGGCATGGATTAATTCCACGCCAGTCAGGTCGGAATTCAAACCCATCATTTCCAGTTTGCGCGCCAGGTTTTTAGCGCGCGTGGCGGAGATGACGCTGACGGAGGAAGTCAGCGCGTGGGCGCTTTGCCGGATCGCCTTGGCATCCGCGCTGGCCACTGCGGTCGCCAGCGGATGCAGGAGTTTCGGCAACTGCTCGATGAACACGGCGACCAGTTGAGCCAGCAGCTCCGCGTCATCGCCGACTTGCTGAACACTGGTGGCGTAATCGAAGACGTCGTTGACCAGCGCGGCTGATGAATCGGTGGCGGGTAACTTGGCCGGGCTGGGGCGCGCCTGTGACGTGAGCCGCTGGATCATGGTGAAGAGATCGTCGGCGCGCAGGGGCTTGGAGAGGTAATCGTCCATGCCGGATTTCAGGCATTGCTCGCGGTCGCCGATCATGGCGTTGGCGGTCAGGGCGATGATGGGGACGTGAGTGCCGGTCCGTTCCTCGATCTTTCGGATCGCCGCCGTCGCCTCCAATCCATCGAGCTCCGGCATCTGCATATCCATGAGCACGAGATCGAAGCTCTCTCGCTCGAAGTAATCAACGGCCTGCCGGCCATCGCCCGCGACGGTGACGTGGTTGCCCTGTTTCTGAAGGATGGCCACGGCGAGCTTTTGGTTCGTGATGTTGTCCTCGGCGAGGAGAATCTTCAGCGGTCGCCCTGCTGTGGGCTCGGTGGCTGGTGGCATCGTGATGTTGCTCATAATGGTTGATCGGTTTTAGAAACTTCGTGGATCAAAGACGGGTTCCGTGGCGGGCGTTTGCGCGCGTCTGTCATCGGCAATGGAATTCGTTTCTGGATGGCGCACTCGTTCGATCAGCGCGAAGAGCTTGCCCTTGTTGATCGGCTTCGACAGGCAGTCGTTCATTCCGGCGTCGATGCATCGCTTGCGGTCCTCCTCCACGGCATTGGCCGTCATGGCTGCGATGTGG
>CAMCCU010000611.1 GCA_945872975.1 Pedosphaera parvula Ellin514 | reverse complement strand
GCGGAAGCCACCGCCGTGCCCCGCCTCAAGGCCTCCTATGCCTCCCTGTAGCTGGTGAACCAGGACACTGTTCCATCCCGTCATAGAATACATCAATGCATGAAGTACAAGTACAAACGAATAATTCATCGAGACAAGATGTGCGCAATGATTAGCCCATAGACGGAGGGCGCAAATGGCAGATGATCGAGGCCTCTCTCCCGATCATGAAAGTATCCTGACCGAGATTTTGGACAGTCGCTCTCTCCTGGAGGTCAGGAAGGCGAAGGACGGCGACTTCCTCTGTCCGTCGTGTGTCTTTGTGGCCCCACCCAATCACCATTTGCTGGTGGGTAAGAGCGGATGCCTCAAGCTTTCCTCTTCCTCGGCAACGAAAGTGAATCACGCCCGCCCGCCGGGCCGCTGTTTGTTTCTGTGGCGAAGGTTTATCAAAAGAGCGCCATTGCCGTTGTGCTCACGGGTGGCGATGGAGATGGCTCGTTCGGGGTGCGAATCACCAAGGACGAGGGCGGCATGGTCATGGCGCAGGACCGGCCCACGTCGGAAAACTTTTCCAGGCCAGAGACCTCGATCAAAACCGGCGATGTGGATTTCATTCTGCCGCTGGATGAGATCGGTCCCAAGTTGATCGAACTGGTGGAGCGCGGCGTTCACGCCGCTTCGCCGCTCGTCATTGCCGAGTCGCTACTGCGATTCCGACAAGCTGATGAACTTCGCGTGGCAGCAATTCGGACAAGTCCCTCACGGCCTCCCGCGCGTGCAGGCCATCTGCGACTGGGTCCACAACAACATCGAATACCGCTTCGGCTCGGGGCGGCCTGACCTCTCCGCCTCCGAAGTGATCGCCCGTCGTCACGGCGTCTGCCGCGACTTCGCCCATGCCGCCATCGCGCTGTGCCGCGCCTTCAATCTGCCCGCCCGCTACGTCACGGGGCACCTGCCGGACATCGGCTATACCGATCCCGGATCGCCGATGGATTTCCACGCCTACTGCGAAGTGTATCTCGGCCAGGACTGGCTCACGTTCGACCCGCGTTACAACGTCCCGCGCATCGGCCGCGTGAAAGTGGCGCACGGCTCGGACGCGGTGGATGGCGCCTTCGCGACGATCTACGGCGAGGCCAAGCTCTCTTACTTTGAAGTCTGGGCCTACCAGGTGAACCCCGGCCAGGTCTCCGTGGGCGATCCGATTGATTTGTCCAAACGGCTTGATGGCACCACGACCCTCCGCCTGAGTTAGTTTCCCGGCAACTTTGCGTAGGGAAAACACCCCATGGCGGCATCCGTTTCTCCGGCTTACTTTGTGAGCCATGCAAGAGAACACAAATTCGCCCGCTCACGAACTGGCTTACTCCCCGCTTCGATGCCAGACGAACCCGCCCCGCCGCATCCTGGTGGTCGATGACGAAAGTTGTATCCGCCGGCTCAACGCCGAGTTGCTGGTGCGCTCTGGCTACCATGTGGACACCGCCGAGGACGGCGCAGACGCTTGGCGGGCGCTGGGTGCCGAAAGGTATGATCTCCTGATCACCGACCACAACATGCCGAGGGTGACTGGGGTGGAGCTGATCAAGAAGGTGCGGGGTACGCGGATGGAGCTGCCGGTCATCATGGCCACCGCAACATTGCCCGAGGAGGAATTCGCCCGAAACCCCTGGCTCCGGCCACATGCCACGCTGCTCAAGCCCTACACGATTGGGGAGATGTTGAGGGCGGTGAAAGAAGTTCTGAGCGGGGCCGACAACGCCCGTGAGCAGGTCACGTCGCAGCGCCGCTGGCAAGACCAGCCATTAGCCGATGGTTGGCAGCTCCGATGTTAGCATGAACCGATAAACCGAATCCATACAGTCGATGGTCTGGGTGGATCGGACCACCGGCCTGTTGGGCCAGGCTACCAGCCCGGCCAAATCGTCCACTAGACTAGCCCGACTGGTGGTAGTGAAGCTGATCGGTAAGGCGGGATGGCTCGCCACGAAACTGATCTCATTCGAGGGGTCGCTTTGTAATCCTCCCGCTGTGTGTGCAGTGACGACGAAGAAGTAGCGCACGCCACTCACGAGGCCGCAGATCGTATTGGTCGTCAAGGGGATCAACAAAGCCGCCGTGGTGGAGGGAAAACTCGCGCTCTTCGACCGCCTCGGCGGCGAGAAAGGCATCATCGCCATTGTGGACGATTTCACGCCCCGGGTGCTGCAAGACCCCCGCGTCAACTGGCAACGCAAGGGCGTAAAGAGCGGCGGTTTCTCATTCCGCCGCAAAAGCAACGAGTCGGTCGCCTGGAACGCGACCGATGAGAACCTGGCGATCCTCAAAAAACATCTGGTTCAATTCATCGTCCTTGCGACCGGCGGGCCGCCTCATTACGACGGCAAAGAAATGAGATCCGCCCACGCCGGGATGAAGATTGGCAATCCAGAGTTCGACGCCGTCCTTGGCGACCTGAAAGCCACGCTCGACAGGCTCCAGATTCCGAACAAGGAACAAAAGGAACTGCTCTCCATCATCGAGAGTACCCGTCCCAAAATCGTCACGCAGCGATAACCTAGCTTTCCTCGCCTCAAGCTGCGCGATTCGTTGCCGTGTCGAAGCGAGGTGGGCGAGGAAATTTACACCGTTGAAGCACGTAGGGTCTTACCTGCCCTGACCCGGCGATCGTTTGGATTATGCAGGTGCTGCTTGTTCAAGAACCAGTCAGGCGCTTGCCTCCCAGCGTCGCCTTAATTACATTTTTACCCTCACAGAGGTTTAAAGGCCGCTGGCGGCACCCCCCAACTGGCAGCTTGGGTTGGGGCGATTGTAGCCGCCGCATAGCCAACGTCTGTTCGAGCCGGGATTTCTACGGTGAGCGTTCAGCCTCTTCTGCTGAAGAAGAAGCCGCCGCCGCCGAGCAATAGCACAACAACCAAGATGATGAGAATAGTTTCCATAGACATATATTAACTGTCGGGCTGGCAATGACTTCGCACAATGGGGTGTTCACCCCATAAGCCTGTCCATAATGTGACGGGGCATTGAGGTCGGCTTTCGCAGGATGGCAGCCCCGATCGCGACGGCTAACCCGACTTGGCGGACTGGAGGGTGAAAACCACTATTTTCAGCCGTCGGCCGCGCGGAAGCCCTTTATCTTCAAGGGGCCGTTTTTCAAAAGGGCTTGTAGTGCAGACTCACCCCATTCCCATCCCGGATTTTTTCGATATGATC
>CAMCCU010000610.1 GCA_945872975.1 Pedosphaera parvula Ellin514 | reverse complement strand
TTGTCATTGCCGCCGCCGAAGCCGTTCGTGCTCACGCTCACGAGCACGGTGTTGCTGGTGACGAGGTCGCGCACGAAGAGATCGAGATGCGGCGCAAGGTCGTCATTGGTCACGAGGTTGTTCGCATGGCTGACGAAGGCGATGTGCTTCCCATCCGCGCTGAAGACGGGCGCATGGGAATTGCCCGCGCCGGTGGCGGACGCACGATACGGCGCGGAGCCGACCTGTGTGGCGGCGTGGGCGGCGCTGCTGGCCAGCAGGAGCAGAAGGATCAGCGGAAGTGCGAAGAGCGGCGGGCGGGTGGCACGTTCCACCAGCGGCATGTCAGGATTCATGGTTGGGATGTTCATGGTCATCGTGGCTTTAAGAGATGAAAGGCTCCGCTGTCGTCCCGAATGAATTCCAGAAGAGCATCGTGGAGATCCTGATTGGAAGACTGTTCAATGCTTCCGTCACTACGGAGAAGGTTACCAGCCGAGTTGTGAAGCTCGCTGTTCCACTGAAAACTCAAGGAGAGCCCTCGAGTAAAAATGTTCCATGCTTGACCGAACCGTGCACAACCAGCCGCCCCGTCGGAGCCGACGTTCCGGTCACCTACCATGAGGCTGACAAGTCCAATTCGGCCGGAGTGCGTCAGAAAGTAGCTGGTGGCGTTGTTCTGATAATTCGCGTTCAGATAACCGCGGACGGGATTGAACGAAAAGTCATCCGCCAGCCGGCCCGAATCACTTGGGCAGAGAAGGACACGGGCGGAGTTCAGCTCGTTGGAGATCCACGCGAAGTGAAGCCACGCGTTGACGCCGAGCGGATGGAGTTTCGTGCCGCCGTCCGCCAGAGCGATCTCCCACGGCGGCTGGTCGCCGTGATCATTGCCCCAGAGCTGAAACCCAGCGCTGATCTGCCGCAGATTGTTCGCGCAGATGATGCGGGCGGAGCGGGCGCGGTCATGCGCCAGCGCGGGCAGCACGATGGCCGCGAGCAGCGAGAGCACCGCGAGCGTGATGAGCAACTCGGCGCGGGTGAAGGCGGGTTCACGGGAAGAAGCCCGGCGGAACGGGGCTGTTTTCACGAAATCACTCATAGATCTAGTACATTGCCATTTGTTCAGCGGGCGACGAAGTCGAAGGGGAAATTATCACTGCCGGGATAGTAAGAGACATCCAGCAGTTCACGATCTGTAATTTGGTCCACTTGCCCATTGGCCCGTAATGCGTTGCCCACTCCATTATGAAGACCACCCCCCCACCGTGCTGTCGGCTGGCCGGAGGAAGGAACCCGAATCGACAGCGCCATGCCAAAGACAACGCAACTTCTCGGCGCGGCTCCCAGCAGATTTCGATCAGCAACCGTCATCACCATCGGCTCAGTACTGTCCCGGTGAGCCACGAGATAACTGGTCGCAGCATTACGGTAATTTGGGCTGAGGTAACCACCTTCTGGCGAAGACCCAAAATCAAATGCGGGCGTGCCTGTATCCGTGGGACAAAACAGGATGCGCGCGCTGGCCAGCTCGTTGCTCAGAACTGCAAAATGCAGCCAGACATTTACTGCCAGCGGATGCGCTTTCGTTCCCCCTTCCACCGGAGGAACCTCCCAAGGCTGAAGATCTTGATGATCATTTCCCCAAGCCTGCATCGCTGCCCCGATCTGCCGGAGGTTGTTCACGCAGATGATGCGGGCGGAACGGGCACGATCATGCGCGAGCGCGGGCAGCACGATGGCCACGAGCAGCGAGAACACAGCGAGCGAGATGAGCAACTCGGCACGGGTGAAGGCGGCGGCGGAAGGCGGAGCCGCATCAAAAACCGTAGCAGCCGACGTGAGGAGGCTCTGATCTCCCGGAGGTTTGAGCCTCGTGACCTCGGCTGCTACGAGGATTTGGAAATCGCTGTGGCGATAGCGGATCGAGGGATGGCCGTGAGTTCGCGTGTGCATGGCTGGTGGCGGGTTCATTTCTTCAGGCGGAAGAAGCGGGCGGGGCTGTTGGTGAGGCTCCAGAGATACGGGTTCGACATCTGCGGCACAGGCGTCCACGGGCCGGTCGGATAGCTGGCGGGACCGAGGTCCAGGTTTGTGCTGCTTTCCAGCGCGTAACCGCCGCCGGTCCAGGCGAGGCGGAGGGAGTTCGTGTTCAGCGATGTGGCTTGCAGGATGGGCAATGGCTCGGGCGGCAGCGTGGGGGCAAAGAGCACCGTCGCATCCACCTCCAGCACGAAGTAGGAATCCGCGTCGCTCGCGTTCGACCCCACGACGGCGGCGGCGAGACAGTTGGAGCCGGGGCTCAGGTTGGTGACGGCGATGTTGATGTTGGTAAGGCAGGGTGCCGGATTGACGGCGGTGAGGGAGCGCGTGCTGCCATCGACCGGCGAGCCCGCCGCGCCGGATACATTGTTCCGGTAGATCTCCATACCGTTGAGGTAAAGCACGAGTTCGTCATCAAAGGCGGTTCTCAAACGCAGGGTGGCGCTGGCTGGCCAGTCGGCGGGATACGAAAACGTGGTGCGGTAGAGAATCGGTTCGGGCTGCCAGCCGGCGATCGTTTGCGGCGCTCCCAGCGCGGGGCACAGCGGGATGGCGATGAGTCCGCCGTAAAACGGGCCGCTGCCCTGACCCCACCACGGACCGGGCACGTAGTCGCAGTCAAACCAAGGCTCATCGAAAACCTCAGGCTCGAAGATGGCGGAGGCGTGGAAGTCCCAACTGCGCGAGGCTCGGATGAGATTGGTGGTGTAGGCCCAGAAGACCGGCACCGTGGTGTTCGGCGCGATGACGTTGCCCATGGAGTCGGCGACGTTGTTGATGGTGACCACGTAATCGGCGTAGGGAATCCAGTCGGGATCATTCGCGTCCAGTCGGAGAAGCGCACCCAGCCCGTCAGCATAGAGAGCATTGGTGAACGCGACGGTGCTGGTCGTGCCGAGGCGGGTGACGGTGTAGTGGTTCGTGTTCCGAGCCGAGGCGGTGTTCAAGTATTCCGAGAACTTGATGTTGATGCTGCGCGGGCCATAGCCGTTGTCTGCAATGGCAGACAGCACCGTCGGCCCGTTCAGATCAGCAAGCACCAAGAGCGTGGCCACGCTGCTGGTGATGACGGTGAGTGTGTTCGTGCAGACGACCTGGTAGTTGCCGGCGCTGGCGGGTGAAGCCGCACTGATGACGAGGCTGTTGCTCGTGGAGCCAAGGAAAACTCCGCCCTTCTGCCA
>CAMCCU010000609.1 GCA_945872975.1 Pedosphaera parvula Ellin514 | reverse complement strand
CTGCCCACGGTGGCTCGTGCCCAGGGATCAGCCTTCACCTACCAGGGTCGCCTGACCGAGAACGGCTCGCCCACCAGCAGCACGAACGACTTCACCTTCACGCTCTACAACGCGGCCAGCGGCGGCGCGACGGTGGGCGTGAGCAACGTGGTCAATAATCTCGTCCTGTCGAACGGGCTCTTCACCGTCACGCTGGATTTCGGCGCGGCGGCGTTTCCCGGCAATGATCGCTGGCTCGACATCGCCGTGCGGCCGGGGACGAGCAGCGGTGCCTACACGGCGTTGACGCCGCGCCAGCCCATCACTTCCACGCCGTATGCGTTGCGGGCGGCGAACCTGACGGGGACGCTGCCGCAGTCACAGTTGCCCACGGGTGTGATAACGAACAACCGCACGGGCGTGACTCTGTCCGGCACCTTCACGGGAAACGGCGCGGCGCTGTCGAACCTTAATGCGGCCAGCCTGACCGGCGCGATCCTTGATGCCCGGCTCTCGCCCAACGTGGCGCTGCGCGGCGGGGGCAATGCCTTCACGGGCAACCAGACGATTACTGGCGGCAACGTGGGCATCGGCACCGCCAGCCCATCCGCCACCTTGGATGTGGCGGGCTCGATCCGGGCGGACTATTTGCTGCTGGACCCGGTTGATGGCGGGGCGGAAGGCGGGGAAATCCTGCTGAAAGGTGCGGCGGCATATCCGGACTGGGGCATGGATGTCTCGGGCAGCACCCTTCGCTTTCACTCCCTCGGCGGAGTGAAATTGCAGTTGGATCCTGCGGCGGGAGTGACGGCCTATGGCAACCTTTCCTTTGGCGATGCCACTTCATCCCTCCAGTTTCCCGTCGTCTCCGGCGCCAGCTCGCCCATGATCAACCTGTTTCCCAGCGGCACAGGCAACGCCAACCGCATGGTCCTGGCACACTCGCCTGCGTTCGCCAACTGGGGTTTGCAGTATCAGGACGTCACGGACCAGTTTGATTTCCTGGCGGGTGGTTCGCCCGTCATGACGGTCGCGCTCGGATCGCGCAGCGTGGGCGTGGGCACGGCGAATCCCCAGGCGCCATTGCACATTTTCAGCCCGTACAATCCAACCGTGGTCCGGGTGCAATCCGCCGGCGCACCGGGCTTCGGACGGATCGAATTCGTCAGCAATCCGCAGGGCGATGCGAACGAATGGCGGCCCGGCTACATCCAGTCGCTCGATGGGGGCGGCTTCACCGGAGGGCTCGGCTTCTATGTCAACGGCACGGGCGCGGACAACAAGTTTGCGAGTGTGGAAGCCATGCGGCTGTTCGCGAGCGGGCTCTACGTGAGCACCTCGATCTATGGCACCAGCCCTTCTGGGAACGGCGTGCAGGGTAGCTCCGGCAGCGCGGGCTCCAGCGGCGTGTATGGCGAGAACACCAGCGGAGGCGGCTTCGGCGTGGCCGGACGCACCACGGGCGCGGGCTACGCCATCTACGGCGACAACGCCAACCCTGCGGGCTGGGCCGGTGTGTTCAACGGCAACTTTTATTACAGCGGCCTCCAGAACAAACTCGACGCGATGGAGAACTTCACGGCCACGGTTCGCGCCGCTGATTTTTTCTTCGGCCATTCCGGGCGCCGCGGCTCCCCTGGTCGCGCTCTCGTGGACTTCACCGATACGTTGCATCTCAACTTCGCCTCAGACTGGGCCAACACCTACATCGGCGGCAACAACGTCAGCGTTTGCACGCTCACGATTCGCGGCGGCTGCGATATCGCGGAGCCGTTCAAGATGTCGAACAATGAAATCCCCAAGGGCGCGGTCGTCGTGATCGATGAAGACAACGCCGGGCATCTCAAGATGAGCGACCAGGCCTGCGACCGGCGCGTGGCTGGAATCATCAGCGGCGCGAACGGCGTGAACACCGGCGTCACGCTCACACAGGAAGGCGTGTTTGAAGGCGGGCAAAACGTGGCCTTGAGCGGACGCGTGTATGTTCAGGCCGACGCGAGCAACGGATCGATCAAACCCGGCGACTTGCTCACCACCTCCGATGTGCCGGGCCACGCGATGAAGGTCACCGATCATTCCAAAGCCCAGGGCGCGATTCTCGGCAAGGCGATGACGGCGCTCAAGGATGGCCGGGGCATGGTGCTCGTGCTGGTGACGCTCCAATGACCGTCCTGCTGAACAAACATTGTTCAATGTTATGAACCACTTGCTTTCGATTGCGTGCCTCGCGGTTGTAGCGTTCGTCGGAACTCCCGATCAAGCGCTCGCCGTCGGGACCAACGCGGTGCCAAGGCCGATCCCGGAGACGCCATTCCAGCCGGACCTGACGCCGGGCTATGTGCTGATCGAGGGGGATATTCAGGTGCCGCTGAATCAATTCGAGAGCCTGACCAGCGGGGATATTCACGCTGCCGGGACGTTCGGCCCCGCGACGCTCTGGCCGGGAGGCGTGGTGCCTTTCGAGTTCGCGCTTTCCGGGGCCGGTGTGGTCTTTCCTGAGAATCAGACGGCGGCGATCGATGCCATGAATGCCATTTCGGCCCGCGCCGGCGTGGTGTTCCGGCGGGCGGTCTTCGGTGACGGAAACCGCATTCGATTTCAGAACAGCCGGTTCAACAGCTCTCCGATCGGGATGCGCGGCGGGACGCAAATCATCAACATTACGAGTTGGGGCGAGCAGGTCGTCATCTGCCACGAGATCTACCACTCGCTTGGCTTTCAACATGAGCAGAGCCGTCTGGATCGCGGAGGGTTCGTGACGATCAATCTCGCCAACATCTGCGGCTCCGGCGTCTCGACGGCCTGCACCGCCGGCCCGGCGTCGGATCAGTGCTGCCTGTGCATGGACAACGCGGGGAATTGCGTGCCGTGCAATTTTAATTTCAACACCGTGGCGTCGTCCACGACCTTCGGGCCGTATGATTTTGATTCCTTCATGCACTACGGCCGGACGGACTTCAGTTGCAACGGGCTGGACACCATCACCGTCAACGAACCGTGGAATGCGGACTGGCAGGATCGCATCGGCAATCGCGATCACTTCTCCTACTACGACACCATCAACTGCCGCGCGCGCTATCCGTTTCCGAATGATCGATGGCTCGACCGCTCGCATTTCGGGCTGCCGTTCGGGACGTTCCTCGACCCGTTCCAAAGCCCCATCCTGGCCGACACGATCGCGGCGGTGCCGGGTGGCGGCACGCTGTTGGTCAAATACGGGAGCTCGTACT
>CAMCCU010000608.1 GCA_945872975.1 Pedosphaera parvula Ellin514 | reverse complement strand
GAAACGTAACGCCATGCGTTATTAACGCCAAGCGTTAATAGCTCTTGAGTGACAGTCAATGCCTCGCTCCATTCTCAGCCAGTCAGACCATGCGCGAGGCAGGCAAAGGCACCGCTGCGCGAGGACGGCGTTCTCGGCCGCGCCGCCGTCCCGCTCCCTGCAGCAGTCGGGAGGAGGGCGGGCGTTTTCCGACCACGATGTCCCGAGGTGCCCGAGGCCGTTCACGGGCGTGTTTTGGCTTGCGGGGAGGGGGAGGGTTCTGATTAATCGAAGTTCATTTGCGCAAACAAAAATGAAACAGGGCCTGGTAAGGGCGGTTCTTTTTTTGTTCACGCTGCTGTTCAGGTGCGCGCTCGTTATGAATACAGAGACTCTTTTAGCCGGATCTATGCAGTTGCTTGGGGGAGCGCGCCCGCCCCGGGCGCAGTGGTCCGCGCCCTCGCGGACCACCTCGCACGTGCGAAGATACGCCCGGAAAACAAGCCACCAGACGGTGAACGGAGTTTCGGTTGATAAAATGCCCCCCTCCGGGTTTCTCTTTGCGGCCTTGGCGGCCTTGGCGTGAGATTACTTCTGCATCGGTTCGGTTTAGGGCGCGGTGCCTCAGGCCAAAGGACACAAAGACGATGCGGTTGAACTTTCGCGGGAAATGTGGCGATGTCTAAAGGTGAACAACCTGGGAAATCCGGTGTCGGTAAGAATAGCATGAACAATTTGTCGAGTTCAGCGGCGGGGAATCGTGGTCCGGCCCCGGCCACCATGTCGGTGGCCGACGTGTGGTATGCCTTATTCCGTCATAAGTGGAAGGTGCTCATTCTGTCCACGCTGGGAGTGGTGGCGGCAGGTGTGCTGTACGTCACGAACAAGCCGCCCTATGTTTCGGAAGCCAAGATCATGGTTCGGTATGTAGTGGAAAGTCGTTCGGCGGAGGCGTTGACGCCTGATGGACAGGTAAACACACCCACCAGGAACGGTGAAACCATTGTTAATTCAGAACGCGAGATTCTGTTGAGTCTGGACCTCTGTCGGCAGGTGGCGGAATCGATTGGCCCGTCGAGGATTCTGGCCAAATCCGGCGGGAGCAACCTCACCCAGGCTGCTGGGATGATTTATGGCGGGTTAGATGCGGACATTGTCCGATACAGCACGGTGATCAAGGTCAGTGCTGCCCACTCCGATCCAGAAATTGCTCAACTCATATTGGAACGGCTGATCGATTCTTATCTCAAGCGGCATGCAGAGATACATCGAGGGTTGGGGACGATGGACGCTATTTTGGGGCAGCAGACGGATCAAATTCGATCGCGTCTGCTACAGACGGATCAGGAGCTTCAGGAATTGAGGACCAAGGCGGGGGTGCTTTCGCTGGAAGACTCGAGGAAAGCGATTACGGAGCAGATGGGAAACATTCGCCAAATGATTCTGACTGCGGAGGCGGAGCTGGCGGAATACCAGCTGCTGACGAAGACCAATCCCCCGGCGGTCCTTGCAACACCAGTTGCCACGAATTTGACAGCCGCTGTTACGCCGACGAAAGGGGGTGGGCAGTCAGCGGTATTAGCCCCTACGGTCGGGACGAACGCTCCGGTGGCGGCTCCGGAGCGCTCGCTGGAATACCGGAAGAGCCTGGTTGCGCGGATCGAATCGCTGCGGCGGCAGGAACAGGACTTGCGGGAGTTGCGGACGGCGGCCGGAGCCGCTGCCACGGATGGCAAGAACAACTACAATGATCAGATCGGACGGGTGCGGCAGATGATTTTGACCGCGGAAACGGAGCTGGCGGAATACTCGGCTCTGGCGAAAAGTGCGGCCCAGCCGGTCCCGGCGCCAGCGCGAGGAACCTCTGGACCAGTGACGATTCCAGCTCAATCCATGGCAGTCGCACCAGTCGGTTCGAATGGAGTTGAAAGTGGGATCGTGACCACGACGTCCGAGCGATTCACGGAATACAAGGCGCTCATCGGGCGTTTGGAGGCATTGCGCCGGCAGGAGATTGATTTGCGGAACATCTACAAGGATCAGAATCCCACCCTCATCCGGGTGCGGGAACAATTGGCGGAAGCGGAGGCGAATCGAAAGGCGATCGAGAAAGAGAATCCGACGTTTGCGTCCTACTTCAGTCCCGAGAATGGCCGGTCCACGGTGGCGGCGGGATCGACTGGTCCGGTTCCCACCCTGGCCAACTTGAACGGAGGCTTGGATCCGAACCGGATTCGCGCGTTGGAGGCCAAATTGAATGTCCTTCGTGCTCAATTCGAGAAGCAGAAGCAGGAAGCCACCGCCCTGGAGCAGTTTGAGACTCAGCTCAACCAGCTTCTGCGGAAGCGGGAACTGGATGAGAAGAACTACCGCCACTTTGCGGCCGGCTTGGAGCAGACCCGTTTCGATGAAGCGCTGGGTTCCGGCAAGCTGGCGAATATCAGCGTGCTGCAGACCCCGTCGCCGGCCACCTTGAGTAGCGGCAAACGAATGAAGATTGCCGGGATAGCATTGGCTGCAGGCATCGGGGGAGGCATCGCCCTCGCCTTGCTCATCGAGCTGATGTTCGATCATTCGGTGCGGCGCTCGACCCAATTGGAGACCGCGCTGGCCCTCCCGTTGCTCTCCACCATCCCCTGGATTCGAGTCGGGGCGCGCAGGCCGAGGCTGCAAATCGGCAATGGGGACTTGGGGGCGTTGGAGAAAAACGGAGGGGCCGGACCGGATATTCCCGGTTGGTCGCCGGGGCACCCGCTGCGCCCTCATATTGAAGCGCTGCGGGATCGCACGCTCATGCATTTTGAAGGAGATCTGCGCAAGCCGAAGTTGATCGGCGTCACCGCCTGCCGTGATGGAGCAGGGGCCACGACCATTGCGTGTGCCCTGGCCGCCGCGCTCTCGGAGTCGGCGGATGGCCGGGTGCTCCTGATCAATCTGGATGCCGGCAGCCAGTCCTTGCACCCTCTGCTGCTGGGGCAGCAGGCGCGTTCCGTGGTGGATGTGGTGGAGGCAGGGGATCGGGAGACCGCGATGATCGGCAACAATCTGTATGTCGCCTCCGGCTACCCGGATGGTGGCGGCAACACCATGCTGCATCCGACCAGCATCGCGCGGATGCTGCCCAAGATCAAAATGAGTGACTACGATTACGTGGTCTTTGACATGCCGATTGTCAGCCCCACCAGCATCACCAGCAAGCTGGCCGGGATGGTGGATCTGGTCTTCATGGTGGCGGAGTCGGA
>CAMCCU010000607.1 GCA_945872975.1 Pedosphaera parvula Ellin514 | reverse complement strand
TCTACGACGCTCACAATCATCTGCAAGATCCGCGACTCGGCTCCGATGTCGCGTCGCTCGTGGCGACGGCGGCGCAGGAAGGCGTCGTGCGCATGGTCGTCAACGGCTCGTGCGAAGAGGACTGGCCGGACGTCCTCGCGCTCGCCCGGAAACATGCGGAGATCATTCCGTCGTTCGGCTACCATCCGTGGTATGTGAAGGAACGGACGCCCGGCTGGCGCGACGCTCTGACGCGCGCGTTGGATGAAGTCCCTTCTGCCATTGGCGAAATCGGGCTCGATCGATGGATCAAAGACCACGACTTGCCGGCGCAGGAGGAAGTCTTCGTCTGGCAGCTTCGTCTCGCGGCAGAACGCGAGCTGCCGGTCAGCATCCATTGTCTTCAAGCGTGGGGCCGCATGTTGGAGCTCCTGCAAGCGAGCCCGCGTCCAGCCTGCGGATTTCTCCTGCACTCCTACGGTGGTCCGCCGGAAATGATTCCGCCGCTGGCGAAGCTCGGTGCGTACTTCTCGCTGCCCGGCTACTTCGCGCACGAGCGCAAGGAGCGTCAGCGGGAGACCTTTCGCCATGTGCCGCCCGCCCGATTGCTTATCGAGACGGATGCGCCGGACCAGTTGTTGCCGGAAGAGCGGAGCCGACATCCGCTGACAGACCCCGCTTCTGGCAAGCCGGTCAATCACCCTGCGAACCTCCGCGCGGTCTATGACTTCGCCGCGGAATTGTTCGGCGAACCCGTCGAGCAGCTTGCCGTTCGGGTTGAGCAGAATTTCCGACAACTCTTCGGACGCTTCCATCCCACCCCATGACCTCTCTCGATCAATTCATCCTCGCCTGGTTCGGTTTCACGAGCGTGATGGCCTTCGTGCTCTTCGGCTACGACAAGCACGCGGCCGGTCGTTCTGGCGAGCGCGTGCCGGAGCGACATTTGCTCGTCGTCGCGGCGATGGGCGGCTGGCTCGGAGGATTGCTCGGCATGATCGTGTTCCGGCACAAGACCGCCAAGCTCTCCTTCCAGCTCAAGTATGCCGTCGCATTTATCGCATGGGCGGCCGTGCTGTATCTGTGCTGGGAACGGCGTTAAGCCCGGACGATGCAGAAGAAACCACGAATGGACACGAATCCGCACGAGTAAAGAGGGGCGCTTTCTTGCTCCCGCTCTTCCACTCGGAATGGACGAGCGGGCTGGGGAGAGGAGGGCTTTCTAAATTAGCCTTTCCGCGTTGGTTTAGCTCCGTGGGAGCGGAATATTTGTAGAAACGATCTGCTGAATCCACCAAGCCCCGTAGGGGCGGCATGTTCGGGAACGATGCCGCCCCTACGGGGCTTTGCGGTGGTGCGTTGGGTTTCTACAAGTATGTCGTCCCTAACGGGACTGGGAACGACAGGAACATCCCGCTTAACTATATGGCCGTTGGCCTGGGGGGAGAGAGGCACGTCTTCCCCTGAAACCGCCCCTCTCTGCGGCTCTCTCCCCGTTCGTTCTTCACGAGGAGAGAGGCCATTGGTTTTTTCCCAGCATCCTTCCAGTTGAGCGGAAGCCGGGCACGCCGGGCTTCAGTTCCTACGCCGCCTTTGCCTGCGGGGTGGTAATTCCCGGCACGGACAACACGATGGTTGCTTCTTCCTCTGCCGTCGTGGCCGCATTCACCAGCTTGCGGGCCACGGTGTATTCGTTGAACAACGCCGGCTCCGTTTCCTTGAACGGCGCGATGAGCGGGTCCAGTCGCCGCGTCAACAGCACCCGCACCGTTTGAAACAGCGTGGGCAAACGTCTCGTCGCAGCCGCGCCTTTGGCGATGCCGTCGCGCGGGCTCGGATGCACCTCGTCGAACGCCTCGATCTTCGTCTTGAACGCCTTGAGCGTCGCCGCCGTCACTTTGAATTTGGCGAGCTTGTCCACCACAGTGGCGGCCTCGTCATGCAAATCCGAGCAGCGCGCCACCACTTCTGAATCCGCGCCGGCGAGCAGCTTCGTGCGCGAAAAGCCGCAGGCCGCGACCAGCCGGTCATCGGTGATGGAAGTGCCATACGAGCACAGCGCCCCGGCCAGCGTGACAGCCGCCTCGCCGAGGTCCTTCTTACATTGAGTCTTCTGCGCGGTCAGTCCTTGTTTGGATTTCTGCTGCCGCCCGTTCTGGGCGATGGTTTCGGCGAGTTCGATCAGCTCCTGCTGACACTCCTGCGCCGCCTCGGGAATGCTGTCCTTCCAACGGTCCAGGACCACCAGCACGCTGCGTGTTGCGTTTAAGCTGCTGATTTGTCGTTTATCCAAGGTTCAGCCCTCCCTTCGGAGTGATGACGGAGTTGATGATCATATTTTGCTTCATGGTGTTTTGTGTTTTTGTTGGTTTGTGTTTTCACCCTCTCCTTGGGGAGAGGGTGGGGTGAGGGCGAGCGTGATCTCGATCTACACTATCTACATTTTCGAGAGACCACGTTGCAGGCACGTGAGGAGTCGAAATGGCCTGGCAACTCGCCCTGCTTCCCCGGCGCGAACTGCGAACTTGCACTCATCTGGACGATTTAACGTCATACGAAGAGTATCGGCTGGAATGTTCTGCGCTTGAGCCCACACGAGGGGTCGGTTCTAACAATTGACAATGAGGGCGGGTGGGATGAGATCGTTGCCATGCCCCGGCCGTTGCGTGTTCAATACCCCGGCGCGATCTGCCATCTCATGAGCCGCGGCGACCACCGCGAACCCACCTTTCGCGACGACGTTGAAGGCGTCGGGCGAACGCTACCTCCCGCGACTGGATTCCCAGACCGACGAGGAATACGCCGCCTACAAGGAACGGGCGGCGTTCTTCAACGCGACGGCGCGTACCGCCGAGGGATATGTCGGGCTCATTTTTCGTCGGCCTCCGTTCATCAAGACACCGGAAGACGGCGAGCTGGGTGTGGCGTTGTCTGAGTTCGTGAATGATGCGGACATGCTGGGCACGCCATTGGTGAGTTATCCCGCCATCATTTCGGATTTCGTGCGGTGCTGCATCGGCTCAAGGCGAAGTTCAACCTCCAGGCCATCGCGAAAGAGGAAATGAAGGCGACCGGATGGGAACATAATCTCTTGTGAGTTCCATCACTGCATGCCAGTCAGCGACCTTAATTTGTCAGCGACTCTTGCAGCCGACCGGGCACAACTTTCTCCGCTGCAAGATGGGTCCCAGGAAATCCACAATTGCCTCCAGCTGATTGCGCGGCATTAAATCAATGCATGGCCAC
>CAMCCU010000606.1 GCA_945872975.1 Pedosphaera parvula Ellin514 | reverse complement strand
CTCACTTCTTCCCGCTCTCGGACTTCTCGCCCGACTCTGCCTGCGACAGGCGGTTCGGCGGCTGGAGATAGCGATAGGCGTTGCTCGGATTGTCCGTGTCGTAGGCGTAGGCGTCGCGGTGGCGCAGGAAATAGCGGACGTTCTCGACCGGAATCGCGAAGCCCAGACCTTCGCCGAAGACTTTCATGTTCGTCACGCCCGTCACTTCGCCCTTCAAATTAAAGAGCGGCCCGCCGCTGTTGCCGGGATTGATCTGCGCCGTCGTCTGGATGTAAAGCTCGCCCTGGAACTGCCGCGTCTTGGTGCTCACAATGCCCTCGGTCACCGTCCGCTCCAATCCGAGCGGGCTGCCAATCGCGAAGACGCGCTCGCCGACCGCCAGCGAATCCGATTCCCCCAGCGGCACCCAAGAGAACTTCGCCGCGTCCTTGTCCTCGACCTTGAGCAGGGCGAGGTCCTGGAACTTGTTCATCGCGATGATACGGATCTGTTTGTAAACCTTGCGCTCCAACTGGCCGTTCTGCTGGTGATACACCTCGATGCTGAGCTGCGTCTCGCCTTCGATGACGTGGAAGTTCGTGATGAGATAGCCCTCTTCGTTCAGGAAGAAGCCGGAGCCAAGCCCGCCGGGCGTGCGCACCTGCACCACGGATTCGCCGAGCTGCGTGACAAGTTCGCGGACGGTTTTTTCCTGCACGTTCCCCTTGGAAAGGCGGAAGAGGTCAGTGTCAGCGACCTTCTGCGCCGTGGCTGACGCTGTGGCTGGGGCGGCTTTGCTCTTCGCTGGTTTCGCAGGCTTCTCGTCCTCCTCCTTCAAGATGCGCGCGATCTGCGCGCGCGGAATGGTGAGGACCGTGTAGCCGAGGTCGACGATCACCGTGTCGCGTTTCTCCGCGAGGATTTTGCCGGTGACAGCAGCCTTCTCCTTCAACACCACGACTTCGGCGGAAGCAGTGTTCAACCCGACAGCAGCGAGAAGTGCGACAGTAGCGATGCGCGCGAACATGCTCGAACCATAGCGAGGCGGATCGCCGGTGACAAGGGGCGGTTGTCGGGTGCTGGCGTCCGCAACTCACGGCTGGGCCGGGAGCACCAGGCGGTAGAAGCGGTTGGTCGTTCCGGTCGGATCGGGGATGGATTCCACGCGGTTGGTCGGTCGCGCCGCGAGTCGGACGAGGTTGTTCCAGGAGCCGGCGGCCAACGAGTCGCTGAACTGGACGGAGTAGGTGCGGTTCGAAACGGCGGCAACTAACAGCGTCGTCTGGTTCGCCACCGTCGATTGATCGATGCGCAGATAGCTCTGGGAATCGATGGGATCGGTTCCGGCCAGGTACTCGTCCCGGTTACGCATGCCGTCGAGGTCGAGGTCGCCCTGGGCGTCAGCGAGATTGTTGGGGTCGAGTCCGAGTCCCTGTTCGATGACGTCGGGGATGCCGTCGCGGTCGGTGTCCGCCAGCACGGTGATGTTGAACGTGGTGGTGATGCCCGGCGCCCGGTTGGCGTCGTTGTAGATCACGACGCGCATCTGGAAATTGCTCGCCACGATATTGTTCGTGAGGTTCAGGAGCGCGGTGGCCGTGTTCAGCGTGATGAAGTTGCTCCGGTAGTTGCCGAAGTTCGTGTTGATGACGACGGAGCCGAGGTTGCGCCTCCAGCTGTAGGCAAAGGGCAATGGATTGCCGGTCGCCTCGATGCTGAGAGAGAAATCGCTGCCGGCGGCGACGGTGATGTCGGTGGGCTTTTGGGTGATGATGGGCGTGACCAGCGGCGAAAGCCGGGCGGGCGCGCTGAAGGCCGTGCCGATGTCGTCCGTGATGGCGCAGGTGTAGTCGCCGCCGTTGGCGACCTGCACGTTGGTGATGATCAGGGTGCTGCTGGTGGCTCCAGGGAGGTCGGAGCCGTTCAAGCGCCATTGATAGCGGAGCGGCGAAGTGCTGTAGGCGACGACGCTGAAGCTGGCATTCGTCGTCGGCGCAGCGGCGGGGTCAGGACGCACGCGCACTTGCACGCTGGAGGGTTGCTGGAGGACGAACGCGGCGTAGATGACGTTCACGGTGGCGTTGCTGCTGACGGCGGAGCCGGCGGCGTTGTAAATGAGCACGGAGTAATCGCCCTGATCCTCGGCTTGAGTATCGGGGATCGACAGGAGCGAGTTGGTGGCACCGGCAATGGCGGAACTGTTTCGCCGCCATTGATAGCGCAACGGCGCGGTGCCGTTGGCGAGGACGGAGAGCGTCGTGGTCACGGAAGCGATGACGGTCTGGCCGTTGGGTTGCACCGCGATGGTCGGGGCGATGCCGCCGGTGAAGCGTGGCGAACCAGCGGTGGGCGTGGCGGCGATCCAGTTGGCCGGGTCATTGCCGTAGGCGGCGAGGTTGACGCGTTGCAGCGAAGCTCCGCTGCCATCCGCCGCCGCGGGCCACGGCGCGGCATCGCGATACTCGACCTGATCGATCATCACGTAAGGCGCCGCGCCGGTCAGTGGTGTGGTGGGCTTCTTCAACTCCACGTCCGCGCCGGCGTTGTCGAGCTTGCCAGCGTACGGACCGAAGAGCGGTACTCCGGCATCCACGGAAAACTTCGCGCGGAACGCAGTCGCGGCAGCGAGGTTGGTGGGATTGAAGTTCACCAGCAACAGGGAGCTGTTGGTGGCGAGCGTCTGGTTCGTCGGGAACGTGAAATCCACGCCGCCAGTAATCTTCCAAGTATTCGTGAGCCGCGATGAATCGTAGAGCAAGACTTCGGCATTGGAGACGTTTCGCAGTTCGATGAACTCATCCGCTTCGTTGTCGCTGCCGTCCGCGAGGTCGGTCGGATGATAGTGAACTTCCGCGATCACGATGGGCCCGACCTTCGGCCCGGCATTCGCTGAACCCAACGTCCGCGACGCCTGCGCCACGAAATGTTCCCCGCCCGTGCTCGTGATGTGACGCCCGAAGGACACGCCATCCTCCGCCGCGCCGAAGCGGAAACCATGCACGTAGCCGGTCAGGTTGGTCGCCGCGTCCGCTGAGAACAGCCACACCTCGTCGCCATCGGAACTCAGCGCGAAGGATGTCGTGCCGGCGTTGAACTGCGACTCGTCGAACGTCACAAATCCGCCCGCAGGAATGGTCGTGCCGCTGGGAATGCGGAACTTCTTCGGGCTGTTGAAATCATCGCTCAAGAACCATCCGCTGATGTTCGCCGCGCCCGCCGTCGGATTGTGCAGCTCGATCGTGTCAGTCGGCGGCGGCACATCCGTCCGCGTCAACGCCTCATT
>CAMCCU010000605.1 GCA_945872975.1 Pedosphaera parvula Ellin514 | reverse complement strand
GGCGACGCGCAGTCGCGGCGCGGCGTCTGCCGCGTGTGCGGCCACGGCGAAGCTGCTGAGGGCAACGGTCCCGAGGAATTGGCGGCGGGTGGGCTTCATAATGTGTGGCTGCATCCTTGCAGAGCGACCCGGCTGAACAAGGAAAGATTCCTTGTCTGGCCGCCAATCAAGTTGGCGCCGTCGTGTGAGGACGCCGCAAGGTCTTCTCCCTCTCCACCTCTTTCGAGGAGAGGGCCGAGGTGAGGAGTTGAGCGCTTTCTGAATGCGCTTGAACAGCCTGCCCTCGCGCTTGCCTCCCAACTCGTGTTCCCAAATCCGCACCACTTGCCAACCCGCCTTGCACAACGTGCGCGTCACCAACCGGTCGCGGGCCTGATTGCGCGCCAGCTTCGCGCGCCCATGACTCATTCCACTTTTGGTCCGAAGCAATTTCCAGCTTCGTCTGTGATTACGCCGTCCGGATGCACTATCACCGGCACGACGTATTCCTCCACTGTGATGGCGTCGTCGAAATTCCTCTCCCCGTCCAGAAACTGCTGAAGCCGGATCTGGAGGTCATCCACGATTTCCCGCTGCGCTTCCAATTCGCTTCTAAACACCACAAAATTTCCCTCGCCATCGCTCACCACGGGCACCGGACCTTGGCAAAGTGTGTCGATGAAGATGGAATAACCGTTCCACACCGTGGCCGTAGTCGCTTGGATCATGACTACTACCTGGCCAGGTTAGTGTAAGGCTGCAAGCCTGAAATCGGCATACTCTACGAACCGGGGAGGCTAGCGCTCGGATGCTCTTCACTTTCTGGTTTGAGCCTGCCACCCTCTTGGCAATGGAACCGTTAGGAAAGAGCAACAACCCTCCTGCCTCGCGAGCATGGTATGGCGCTTCGATTGCCGATTTTCTCCAAGCCAATCCAGAGGCTGTTCTCGGTCGCCTAGCTGCCAATGGTGAGTTTGCCCTTCTCCCGACGCAACGCGACGCGTGGGTAGTCCAACTCAGAGTTCTCGTGGCGTCCCTCAACGGTTTATCTGGGAGTCTATTCTTGGAGTTCAACATTCCGCGCATGGGACGCCGCATTGATGCTGTCGTCCTTGTCGGACCCGTGGTCTTTGTCGTGGAGTTTAAGGTTGGTGAATCTGCTTTTGACCGCGCCGCAATGGATCAGGTGTGGGATTACGCGCTCGACCTGAAGTATTTTCACGAAGCCAGTCACGCCGCATCAATTGTCCCGATCCTCGTGGCCACCGAAGCCGCGCCGACTGCGCTGCCGAGAAGTCTCCGCTCCGACGACGACAAAGTTTATCGCCCGGTTGCCGTAGGCGCCGATGGCTTGCGCGCCGCGATGGATGAAGCGCTTGCGACCATAACTGGTTCCGCTGTCGATGATCACAAATGGTCGCGTGCTCCCTACCATCCAACGCCGACAATCATCGAAGCAGCGCGCTCCCTCTACGCCCAACATTCGGTCGAAGCGATTGCCCGTTTTGACGCGGGCGCGAAAAACCTCCGGGTTACATCTCTTCGCATCGCCGAACTGGTGGATGAGGCGATGAAGGACGGTCGCAAGATTATCTGCTTTGTCACGGGCGTTCCGGGTGCGGGCAAAACGCTCGTCGGCTTGAACGTCGCCACTCGCCACCGACGAGAGCTGGAGCAGCCCACTCATGCCGTCTTTCTGTCTGGCAATGGGCCGCTGGTTGCCGTGCTGCGAGAAGCGCTCACTCGCGACGAAGTTGTGCGACGCAAGGCCCAAGGCGAGAAGGTGCGGAAAGGAAAGGTTGGAGAGAGCGTCAAAGCTTTTATCCAGAACGTTCATCACTTTCGAGATGACGCGTTGGTCGAGACTGGACCCCCTATCGAGCACGTCGTGATCTTCGATGAGGCCCAGCGCGCTTGGAACCTGCATGAGACCGCCAGTTTCATGCAGCGAAAGAAGAACCGCCCGGGCTTCACGCAGTCCGAGCCGGAGTTCCTGATTTCCTGCATGGACCGGCATAAGGATTGGGCTGTCATTATTTGTCTGGTGGGTGGCGGGCAGGAGATCAACAGGGGCGAAGCCGGCATCGATGCGTGGCTTGAGGCGGTGAATGCCAGATTCCCGCACTGGCACATGTATATTTCGTCGAAGCTCGTCGACAGCGAATATGCAGCGGGCAAGGCATTGGCAAAAGTCAGCCAACGTCACGATGCCCACCTCGATGACTGCTTGCACCTCGCTGTCTCGATGCGTTCCTTCCGGGCGGAAAACGTCTCCGCATTCGTTAAAGCACTCCTCGACTGTCAAATGACTCAGGCACAAGAAGCCTTTGCGAAGCTCTCAGCCCGCTACCCGATTGCGGTGACCCGCGACTTGAATGCGGCGAAGCAATGGGTGCGCGCACACGCGCGAGGCTCCGAACGGTTCGGATTGGTTGCATCGTCAAAAGCGCAGCGGTTGAAGCCGCACGCGATTGATATTCGCGTCGATGTCGACCCGGTCCACTGGTTCTTGAACGACAAGGAAGACACGCGGTCGAGCTACTACCTCGAAGACGCCGCCACCGAATTCCAAGTGCAGGGCCTTGAACTCGACTGGACCTGTGTCACGTGGGACGCCGACTTGCGCTTCACAGGCTCTGAGTGGAGCCACCATGATTTCCGAGGAGACCGTTGGACCAACATCAACAACGCGGACAATCGCAACTTCTTGAAGAATGCGTATCGAGTGCTGCTGACACGCGCTCGGCAAGGAATGGTGCTTTTTGTTCCTCCCGGCGAGTCAACCGATCCAACTCGCTCACCAGCCTTCTACGATTCGACTTTCAACTATCTCGCCGAACTCGGCATCCCCAAGTTGATGTGAAGTGATGCCGAAGCCGGATTTCTCAGAGAGCTTCTCCTGGGTGAACTCGCGGGCTTCGCGGTTCTTGCGGACGTTCAGCCCGAGAGCGGAAAGGACCTTGTCACGTTTCGGCATGACTCATAGTCCATGTCGAATCGGGGAGAACGTCCATCGGCTATGAGCCAGGTTTGAAAACGGAGTAAGATTTTCGACACCTCACCCTCAATTCCTCTCCCCGTTCGAGGCGGAGAGGGAGGGCGGCTACTTGAGCCAGTTGATTTTGATTTCCTTCGCCAGCGCCTTGAACTCCGGGTCGCCGGTGACGAGTTCGGCTTTCTTCTCCTTGGCCAGCGCGGCGGCAAAGGCGTCGGCTAGGCTCATTTTGTGGCTGGCTTTGAACTGTGCGGCCAGCCGCGCGAGCTTGAGGTCGTCGCCCACGCC
>CAMCCU010000604.1 GCA_945872975.1 Pedosphaera parvula Ellin514 | reverse complement strand
GCCCGACGAACTTGTTCTTGTCCTCGACCTTCACGCGGGAGCCGAGGTCGGCGTCGCGCTTCATGTGGCCGAGCTTGGAATCGATCTGTTCGGCGTAGATGTCGCCGATGGCGTGGATGGTGGAATTCTTGTCGCCGCGCAGTGCGTTCATCGCCGCCTCGCTGCCGCGGCCACCGCAGCCGATCAGGCCGATGCGAATCTCATCACCCGGCGATGCGGCGGAGGATTTCGTGCCGAGAATGCCGGGAACCGCGATGACTCCGCCGAGGGTGGCGACGGTGGAAGTTTTCAGGAACTGGCGACGGGTGGTCTGACTGGGATCGGATGAATTCATGTGAGTAGTGACGATGCAGCACGAGGTTCATTCAAGGACAACGAAATGAATTCGCGTGTGGCTGCTCTGCCGTTGTTTTTGAAACTCGACGCTGGCGACCGGGGTTGGTAAATCCAACGCCATGCCCCGCCAATTGCATCTCGAATAACTTCTCGAAAACAACCATGGATCGACCACTCGATGAGCCTTGTGTCAATGTTGAGGACTGCCCCTTTTTGACCCCTTTTCGAAGATAAATTTACCCTGTATCCATGATGGACTTCTACCAATTGTCCTCGAAGAGCCCAAACCCGGAGACGCCGGATACGGGGTGGTTTTTTGAAGCGAAAAAAACACTTCTTTGCAAGGGGTGTTCCTCGCCGCGTGTGACAGGAAAACCTATTGACGTCGTGTTGCAAACGCAGCCTGACAGGTCGGCCGTAAACATCGTTCACGGGGTCTGCATCCAGATTGCCACGAATGCGCTCCTTCAAGGATTGTTTCCAGAAGGCCCGCACGAATCGCTGCTCTTGGGCAAGGTGCTCGGTCCTGAGCGAAAGGAGGTCGCCGGTTTTGTGACGCTTATGAATCGAGAGCGGCTCTTGGTCCGGGGGAACGAGCGCTCAACATTCCGAGTTTGCCCGGACTGCCAGCGGGTTTGGTATTCGGCGATTGGAAAGCGATACATCCTCAAACGAGACGTTGGGAGCGCCAACGTGTATGAGTCACAGTATGGTGGCCTGGTCGTCTCCGAAGATGTGGCGAAACGAGTGATTGGAGGCACTTGGCGAAACCTCGTCATCCGTAAGTTAGAACTGCGCGACGAACCAGTTGACGGTCTCAATCTTCCCGGCTGACGTGAAATCCCCACCGGTGTCCCGCCGGTGACGGTGCTTTAGAATCTAGCGGCGCTCAGGTGCGTGAGTCAGTCGTGCATCGACCAGTGAGTCGGAGTTGCTTTACTGCTTCCGCAAGCGGAAGAACTGATTGCCTGCACCGGGGACGACGGTGAACACGTTCTGACCGCTTACTTGAATCAGCGTTCCGACGGCCTGGGTCCAGGCGTTGGCGGGGGCATCCACCGTGGGAGCGACGTACACCTGCCAGCCGACTGCCGTCGCCGGCCAGCGGAGCTCGATCAAGTCGTCAGCGAAGACGACGTCCAAGGTCGGAGGTGACTGTGCGTCCTCGTAGCCATTGGCGACGAGTTCCAGGTTGAAGCTGAGGTCCGAGCTGTCCGGCGCCTGTTGATGGATTTCCACGGCGAGGATGTTCGTTCCCGCCACCATGCTGGTCGCCGGCACGCTGGTGATGAAGAAGGTCTGCTCGTCCGCGCCGCCGACCGAGGTCGATGCGGTGGTGAGATAGGTGATCGCGGCGGGCGCTTCCGGCATGTTGCTGCGGTAGAGCTCGCGGCCGTTGAGCCACACGATGGCGCCGTCGTCGCGAAGCAGCTTGAAGGTCAGGTTGGTGTAAACCGCGCCGACGGGAGCCACGAACGTGCGCCGGAAATAGGTGGTGATGTATTTACTCGAAGCGCTGGGTCCGAAGCTGACGGCGGGAAGCACTTCACCATCGCCGCCATAGCCAAGCCGGGTCAGGCCAGTCTTCCAACCGGCTTCCGGGTAGCTGAGCTGGGTCCAGTTCGTGCCGAGATTCGCGCCGGTGTCGAGGTAGCGCCAGACGGTGTTGCTCTGGATGAGCGAGGTGGTCACCCGCTCGCGGCCGATGGCGATTTCCATGGGCGCTGACGTGACGGAGAAGCCGAGGGTGTCGCGGCTGCGCGCGGTGAGGTTGAAGAGGCCGAGCGGCGCGTTGCTCCAGGTGACACGCCACGGCGCGCTGGTGAGCTCGCCGAGCTTCTGGCTGTTGGCGAAGAACTCGACGTTGGTCACGGTCCCTGAGCCTGCGCCCCTGGCGACGGCTTCGATGTCGATGGTGGGCGAGCCGGAGTAGGTGGCGCCTTGCAGCGGGGTGGTGAGATACACGCGGCCTTCCGTGGTGCCGTAGGCGAGGAGCTGGAGATCGAATCCGCCGTCCGAGCTGGTGGCGCTGCTCTGGTGCAATTCCACGGCGATCAAGTTTGTGCCGGCCACGATTCCTGAACCCATCGTGGAGAGGGCACGCTCAAAGAAAGTTGTCTCTTCGGGTGTGTTGACCGTGGTCAGCGCGAGGGTCGTCGGAGTGATGATTCCTTCGGGCATGTTGCTGCGGAAGATCTCGACGCCATTGAGGTAAACGACCGCGCCGTCATCGCGGGTAAGCTGGAACGCGAGGTCGGAAAAGAGGGCGGGCGAAGGCGTATCGAACCAGCGCCGGAAATAGTGAGTGACCCGGCTGCCGGTGAGCGTGGTGTTCTCGCCGTCGAAACCCCAGCCGAGCCGGGCATTGCCGGCCTGCCATGCGGCGTCGCTGAATTCCCGGGTTTGCCAGCCGGCCGCCACGCCGGTTGCGTTGTCCCAGTAGCGCCAGCTTGCGCCTTGAGCGATGAGCGTGGAGGTGAGCGGCTGAATGGTCGGCACCGAGCGACCGACAGAAACGTTGACCGGCGCTGAGGTTGACGAGCCGGCGGGGCGCACGGCAACAGCCGTCAGATTGTAGCTGCCCACGGGAGCGTTGCTCCAGGTGAAGCTGAACGGAGGAGTGTTCGAGCCCGTGCCGACGAGCGCGCCATTGGCGAAGTATTGCACCACCTGCGGAGCGCCGCCGCTGGAGGTCGCGTAGGAAGTCAGCGCGATGTGAGCGGGAGTGTTGAAGTGAGCGCCGGAGCCGGGTTGCGTGAGGTAGATGTCCTCCGAGGGTGTCGCGGCATTCAGCCCGACGAGCGCGAGGTCGAAGCCCACATCGCTGCTGGCGATGGCGGCCTGATGAATCTCGACGGCGATGACGTTCGTGCCGGCGACGAGCGCTGAGGTGTTCAGACGAAGCTCCAGCGGAGTCGTCTCGCCCGC
>CAMCCU010000603.1 GCA_945872975.1 Pedosphaera parvula Ellin514 | reverse complement strand
GATTTCACGACGTGGGATCTGCCGCGGCTTTTCGCCGAGATCGACAGGCAGTTCACCAAGGCGCTCGCCGGCGCGGACACGCTCAAGAAGACGCCCAT
The DNA here is from genome assembly GCA_945872975.1 of Pedosphaera parvula Ellin514. GTDB lineage: Bacteria > Verrucomicrobiota > Verrucomicrobiia > Limisphaerales > JADJPG01 > JADJPG01. The sequence continues at coordinate 3,179 of CAMCCU010000603.1, read as the reverse complement.
CGCGACGTTCGATGACCTGCTGCAAAAGGGAACCGTGCCGGACAGCTATCGACCAACGCTCTACGACTTCATCGCGCACGAGGCGTTGAAGTTCTACACCAGCGGCGAGCAGGCCGCCGCCAAACCGCAGGACGCCTTCGAGCTGTTCGCGGACAAACCGGTTTACGGAATCGCACCGGTGTTCGGCACGGTGGATGAATTTCTCGCGGGCAAAATCGAGCGGCGCGCGGATGAGTCGGCGACGGAGAAGGCGTTCTTCCTGTTCCGTGATCTGCTGACGTTCCATCGCGCTGACGCCGATCCGTCGGCGTTCGCGGATGCCGATCTCGCCCGGCTCGTCTGGGCTTACAACGCCGCGTTCGGCGAGGACAAGGCCGCGCGTTACAAGTCGGCGCTCAAGACCTTCACCGACAAATGGGCGGACCACGCGCTCTCCGCGCTCGCGCTGCATCATTGGGCGCGGGTGATTCAGGGCGAAGGTAATCTCGTGGAGGCGCGCACGCTGGCGTTGCGCGGCGCGAACGCCCATCGCGACAGCATCGGCGGGAAGATGTGCCGCAATCTCGTGACCGAGATTGAAGCCAAGTCCGCAGGCATCAGCACCGAACGCGTGTGGAATGCGCCGTGGCCGAACGTAGCCGTCAGCTATCGCAACGTGACCAATGTCTATTTCCGCGCCGTGGCGTGGGACTGGAATGCGTTCCTCGACAAGCGCCATCGTCGTCCAGAGAACCTCAACGACGCCGAGCGTCGCGAGCTTCTGGCCAAGACGCCGGCGCTCGAATGGTCCGCGGCGCTTCCGGCCACAACTGATTTCAAGCAGCGCACGGAACTCGTTCCTGCGCCGACTTCGCTCAAGCCCGGCTTCTATTTCATCATCGCGAGCCACAACAAGGACTTCTCCGAACGCGAGAATCAAGTGACCTACGCCGACGTGTGGGTGAGCGAACTCGCGCTCGTCGTCCGTCCGCACAATCAGCGCATCGAAGGTTTCGTGCTCGTCGCCGGATCGGGTGAACCAGTCACCAGTGCGGAGGTGATGTCGTGGCATCTCGATGATCAGGGCGACCGCGTGCCGACTTCTCCCGCCGTCAGCACCGACACGAACGGCTTCTTCTCGTTTCCCTCGAAGGAATATCGCGGCAGCCTGCTCCGCGTGCGCGCGAAGATTGGCAACGTGCAGCACGAGCTGGGCTCGATGCAGGAGTACAACAGCTACCCGATGCACGAGGCGGACCCGCACGATCAGACCATCTTCTTCACCGACCGGGCGCTCTACCGGCCCGGCCAGACGATTCAATACAAAGGCATCTGCCTGCGCGTGGATCAGCGCGGCGACAACTACGAGCTGCTGCGCGGGCGCAAGGTCACGGTGGTGTTCAGCGATCCGAACGGGAAGGAGATCGCGAAAGCCGAGCACGCGTGCAACGACTACGGATCGTTCAGCGGCAGCTTCACCGCACCGCGTGATCGCGTGATGGGCCGCATGACCATCAACGTGCCCGGCGGCCCGTTCGGCCAGGCGTCGTTCAATGTGGAAGAATACAAGCGACCGAAGTTCCAGGTGACGCTCGACGCGCCGAAGACGGCGGCGAAGCTGAACGACAAGGTGTCGCTCACCGGCAAGGCCGAGAGCTACACCGGCGCGGCGGTCGATGGCGCGCAGGTGAAGTATCGCATCGTTCGCGAGGTGCGCTGGCCGTATTGGTGGGGCTGGTATGGGTGGCGTTCGCCACGCGCGCAAGGCAGCCAGGAGATCGCCCACGGCACGGCGAGCACCGGAGCGGACGGCATGTTCACCATCGAGTTTGATGCGAAGCCGGACCCGAGCGTTTCTGAGAAGGACGAGGCGTCGTTCAACTTCACCATCAACGCGGATGTCACCGACACGACGGGCGAGACGCGTTCCGCGCAGCGCGCCGTGAACGTCGGCTTCACCGCGCTCTCCGCCACGCTTTCCGCCGTCGAGTGGCAGACGGAGGACAAGCCGGTGACGCTGACGATTCGCACCACGACGCTCGATGGCGAAGCGCAGGCCGCCGAGGGCAAGGTGAAGATTCATCGGCTAAAGGAGCCGGCGAAAGTCCAGCGCGCGAGCCTGGGCGGATATTATCGCGGCGATGAGGATGGCGATGGCAAACCGGATGCCGACTTGTCGAACCCGAACAACTGGGAGCTGGGCGAGGTCGTCGCAGAAAAGGGATTCACCACAGATGCCGAAGGCAACGCGAAGCTGGAGTTCGCGCCCGGAGCCGGAGCGTTTCGCGCGATGCTGGAGACGCAGGATCGTTTCGGCAAAGCAGTGACGGCGCGCCTTCCGCTGACGGTACTGCGTCCGGCGGACACGAAGTTTGCGTTGAAGATTCCGCAGCTCGTCGCGGCTCCGAAGTGGTCGCTGGAACCGGGCGAGGAGCTCGCGGCGGTGTGGGGCACGGGCTACGACGCTGGACGCGCGTTCGTCGAGATCGAGCATCGGCACCAGATGATCGAGCGATATTGGACGAAGCCGGGCCAGACACAGCAGCAGCTCAAGCGCGCGGTCACGGAGGCGATGCGCGGCGGGTTCACGCTGCATGTCACGCAGGTGCGCGAGAACCGTGCGTATCTGGTGTCGCGCCATGTGGACGTGCCGTGGAGCAACAAGCAGCTCGACCTGAAGTGGGAGCATTTCACGTCGAAGCTCGGGCCGAGCCAGAAGGAGACGTGGACGCTGGTGGTCTCAAACCCCGTAGCGGCCGAGGTAACGAGGCGGACGGGCGACGAAGAATCCGCCTCCTCACGTCGGCGGCTACCGGAACCGGCCGAGTTAGTCGCCACCCTATACGACGCGTCACTGGATCAGTTCGCGCCGCACCATTGGATGAATCAGTTCGGCATATTCCGTTACGACTATTCTCAGCGGGGCGGGAGCTTCGCGAACGCGATGAAGGGATTTCAGCATTTGCGTGGCGGTTGGGGACGCGGCTACGAGAGTGTCGATTTGCGTTACCGGCAGTTACCGGCGGATCTGGTGGCGAACTTCTGGGGCTATCAATTTGGAAGGCGGAGTCGTTTCGCTCGTGGAGAGGCGCTGGAAATGTCACTCGGCGTTGCGATGGATGCGGCGGCCCCTGCTCCAGCCTCCGCAAGATTGGCCGCCGCCGACGGGTTGTCAGAAGGCGATGTATTGGCGAAGTCCG
>CAMCCU010000602.1 GCA_945872975.1 Pedosphaera parvula Ellin514 | reverse complement strand
GCTCCAAGCGCCGGCCCGCAGCTCGTGCCCGTTCGCTTTGAATTCAATCACCCCACGGCGAAGTCAGTCAGCGTCGCGGGCTGCTTCAACCACTGGCAGCCGGAAGCCAAGACTCTGCATCCGGCGGGAGGCGGTCGCTGGATGAAGGAAACAGCTTTGCCGCCTGGCTCCTACGAATACTGCTTCGTCGTGGATGGTCAGTGGATGCCCGATCCGCTGGCCAAGGTTAATGTGGCCAACCCGTTCGGCGGGAGGAATTCGATTTTGACGGTGGCCAGCTCGCCGGAAGCAGTTCACCTCATTGATGCGGAGAAATTACCGCTGAAGAACGCAAACAAACAAACAACCCGAAGAATATGATCAAACCAACACAAGCAATCAGCAATGACATGGGCCAGCTCGCCGAAGAAGCACGTGCCTTGATCGCCGCCACGGCGGACGTGGCCGGAGATAAAGTCGTGGAAGCCCGCAAACGCCTCGCTGCCGCGCTGGAAAGCGGCCGGGAAATGTATGGCCGCGTGCGCGACAAGGCGGTCGAGGGAGCAAAGGTGGCTGATCAAACCGTGCGCGAGAATCCTTATCAATCCATCGCCATCGGTGTCGGCGTCGGGGCGCTCGTCGGTTATCTGCTGGCGCGTCGCTGTTCCCGTGATCGCGACTGATGGCAGCAGGGACGCCTCTGTTTCCCCTGCTGGGAGCAAGCGTCAATACGCACCCGATGGCACGCGCGGCGTGGCCAGGCGGTAGATGCGGGTGGGCCCGCTGTCTGTAGCGTTGGTGATGGCGATCATTCGGTTGGTCGCCATCGCCACGACATCGCCGAGCTTCATCCAGTTGCCGAAGCCGATCAGATCGCGTGATTCCACCGAGTAGGTTTTTCCAGCGACGGCTTGGAAATGAATCACGGCAGCCAAGCTGTCGCTTTGAAGGGAGATGCGTTCTACGCGGAGCAGGTTTGCGCTGTCACGAGGATTGGTTCCGGCGAGATACTCTTCCAAATTTGAAAGCCCATCCAGGTCCGTGTCCAGCAGCGCATCGCGTGAGTCGGTCGGCTCGAAGCCCTGCGCGATCTCCCAGTCGTCGGGCAATCCGTCTGCGTCCGTGTCCGCGAGCACAGTAAGCAGCACGGGAGGCATCGTCAGCCCCGGCGAAGGATTCGCGGCATTGGTCACGATGACGCGATAGGTGCCGGCATTGCTCGATTGCACATTGTGGAGCGTGAGGAAGCCGACCTTCTCCGGGCTGCTGTAGTTCGTGAGTGTGGAGGAAGATTTCTTGAGCTGATAGCTGAACGGCGGTGGGTGTCCTGCGATGACAAAGCTGAACGTCGCATCGCCGCCGACCGGAACGGAGAGGCTGAGCGGCGGGATGACCACGCTGGGATTGATGAGCAGGCCGAGTGTCGCTGGCGCGCTGGTGACCGAGCCAAAGGCATTCGTCACCACCACGTCATACGATCCTTCCGCGGTCAGCGTAGCGGCGGTCAGCGTGAGCGAAGGCTGCGTTGCGCCAATGATCGCCACCCCATTGAAGCGCCACTGCTGGATGAATGGTTCGACGCCGGAAACTTTGGCGGTGAATGTCGCGTTGGAGCCGCTGCGGACTTGTTGCGCGGCGGGGCTGACGCTGACGATGGCGGGCGCGATCGAGATGCGGACGGGCGCACCCGTCCAGGATTGGAATGCCGTCGTCACTTGAACGGAATAGTCCCCAGCTTCGGCGAAGGAGACATTCTCGAACGCAAGGCTCGCATTGGTTTGGTTCGCGAGCAGGGCTCCGTCCTTCAGCCATGAGATGGAAATCAACGGAGCCGGCAAGCCGCCGATCACCGCATCAAGCCCCAGCGTCTTGCTGAACGCGATGACGTCAGCCTCTGTGTGGATCTGGACCATCGGCGGCAGATCGGCGGGATTGGTTCCCGCGTCGAGCTCGTCGCGATCCAGTGCGCCATCGAGATCGCGATCAATGCCGAGCCGCGTTCCTGTGCCTGGCGCGACCAGCGTGAAGGTGACTTCTGCACCCGCACCGCTGTGCGAGATCAAGTCGTCGGGTGGGATGACTTCCGTGCGGCGATCGGATTGGAATACGTTTCGCGTGGCATCAAACACCCAGCCGCGCACGAGGCCGTTTCGCGATCCTTTGGCAATGAGTTCCACTCGGCCGGTCGGTGAACGCGCCAGGCTGAGCATCGCGTCGAACAATGCCGGCCGCGTGGGTGGAACGAGTGTCAGTTGTCGTCCAACTCCTGCGACTGGTGTGTTGTCGGGCGTGGCATCAGGCGTTGTCGTGTCGGAGCCGGCGGCGGAGAACAGGAACGCGGTGAGGTCGGCGACATCCTGATCGGTGGCGACGCGGAGGCCGTTGAGGAAGCGGGGCAGGGAATCGATGGTGCCATCGTGGCCGAAACCAAATCCCGCGCGCGATTCGGGCGTGGGGCCGCTCATGCCGGTCTTGTCCGGCATGTTGCGGAACTGCGCGATCTTCGAGCGGAGGGAATTTTCCAGTCGGAACGCGAGCGGGAAGGAATGCCCGCCATGGGGTCCGGTCGGCACCGGTTTCGTCACGCCGCCTTGCAGCGCGGTGTCGAACCCCAGCCCGGTCGGCAGCGTGTGGCAGGTGCGGCAGAAGTTCTCCGCGCGGTTGAACTGTGTGAGTCCGCGTTCGGCATTTCCATTTGGCAGCGGCGTGCCGTTGGGAAGTTCGCCATCGCCCAGCACGACCATTCCGCCGAGCGAGACGTTGGTCGCGAGCGAGTTGTTGAGGTTGCGGTATGGGTTTGGTGGGAAGCGGATGCTCGCGAGGAAGTCCCGGAACTCACGCATCTCCGCTGACGTGAGCGCGGACGCCGCGCCCTGCAAGTTCGTGAACGCGCCGTTGAACGCTTCGATGTCCGCACGATCACCGCGCCAGTGAAATGGCTCGTGCCCGATGATGTCCTGCATGGTCTGGGTGACCATAACACCTTTCATGGGGTGAAACGTGTTCGTGACGAGCGTGCCTTGATGATTGACCACCGGGCTGGAGAGTTCGCCTGCTGGATTGCCGAGATCCCAGCCGAGCCGGTCCATGCGGGCATCCACATGACACGACGCGCACGATGCCTGGCCGAGGCCGGAGGTGCGCCTCGTGTCGTAGAGATGACGGCGACCGGCGGAGACTTTGAGCGGCGTGGGATCGAACAGGCGGACGATGGATTGAACTTGATGGCTGGAGGTATCAATCACGGAGAGGCTCGACGAGAAGCGGTGATAGACGTACAGGCGTCCGCGAATCTCATC
>CAMCCU010000601.1 GCA_945872975.1 Pedosphaera parvula Ellin514 | reverse complement strand
GGCGGGAGTGCTGAGTCATCCGGCGGGCAAGACGACGCTCAAACTGGCCGTGCCCGAGCGGGAACGCGACTGGTGGCGGCGTTTATGGGGGAAGATTCTGAGCCCGATCCCCAACTGCAATGCAGTAGAAAATCACCCCGCATTCACCTGCCAATCCGCATGAAAAATTGATTCCTACTGCATGAGATCGGCTAAGCTCCACGGCCTGATGGCGCTTGGAGTAATGGAGGTGAGTTGGGGTGAACACCCCATAGCGGACGCACCGTTGCACTGCCTATTTTCAGTGCGTGAAACACAAAAGCGTCTCCCATGCTCAGAACCCAAAGATCACGGGCGCAGCACGGTCAGCCGCGTCTGAGGAATTAGACCGAACCACAACGGATTTTGCGCCCTCAGCTGACGCCGTGGCCAAAAAGGCCTACTTCGCTTATGTGAACGAAGGTTCGCTGCCCGGACACGAGGTGCAGCACTGGTTGGCCGCGGAGGCGGAATTGTTCGCGGAACGCAATCTCACTCGGGTCCACGGTTTCCATCGCCAGACATAAAACATCTCTTTTCAGCAACCCATCCTTACAAAACTGAATCATGAAATCTTCCGCAGCCACTCTCCCGGAAAAGCCCACGATGTACGAGACCGAAAACGACCTCTCGCTCCAGCGCCGGTCGGAACTGAACGCGCTGATGAACCAGCGGCTGGCGTCCGCCGTGGATCTGCAAATGCAGATGAAGCAGGCGCACTGGAATGTGAAGGGGCCGAGCTTCATCGGCCTGCACGAACTCTTCGACAAGGTGGACGAGGCCGTGGAGTCCTATGTGGACATGATCGCCGAACGCATCGTGCAGCTCGGCGGCATCGCCGAATGCACGGTGCGCGTGTCGGCCGCGCGCTCACGGCTCGCCGAGTATCCGCTCCAGATCGCGGAGGGCATGGCGCATGTCGAGGCCGTGGCTCGCGCACTTTCCACCTTCGGCCAGGAGGCCCGCGCCACGATTGAGGAAGCGAACGCCTTGGAAGACGCCGACACGGCGGACCTGTTCACCGAGGTTTCGCGTGGCATCGACAAATGGCTGTGGTTCGTCGAAGCCCATTCGCAGGCGACGAAGTAAGAACACAATTCTCAGGATGCAAATCACGCTTCAATTCGTTCGCGGTGAAAAAGCGTGACTAACGAAAGCCAGAATTTATGAAACCATCCACCAGCAAACTCGCTGCGGCTCCGCAAACTCCCGTTTTCGCAAAGACACTCCACCGCCTGCGACCCAATCCCGAGCCAGCCACCCCACGTCCAAAGTCACAAAAGCGGGACAACATCTTTTCCAAATCACGCGACACGCGAGAAGATCGCGGAACGCGTGAGATGAAGTCCTATTAGCGCCAAACACCGCCAACTTTGGTTGGCGGTGTTTGAAATCAAAATTCCGAGCAGCTATATTTAGGTTAGCGCAACTTTCGATGAGCAAGTCCGAGCCCGGCAATAGCCAGACCGAGAAGGGCGACGCTCGCGCCAGCATCGGGGACATTAGTGCGAGTTGTATGAGTCCCGTAAATGCTCACGTGGGAGATTTTCCCCTGAACGCCGCCATAGTAACCGGAAAAATCGATGCTATCAGTGCCGTTCCAGCCGGTGAGCTGGTAAAAATACCAACCGAGATTCCCATCTTTGATCAAGGCGTATGCCGGGTTCGAGTTGATTGCGTCCGGACCATCGAAAGCAATCACAGCAGACGCTTTGGTCAGCGTGCCGTAGGTTGTGTTGTAGTCATCCGCAAACGCGCCTTCCTCCGAACCGTCCGACTGCGTAGATTTGTAGAGCAACGTAGCTGGGGAAGCATATGCCGCGATTTTTGTATTAACGGCACCCTGGCTTGAATCAGTGCCTTTGAGCAGGAAGGCATCGCTCGGGGTGAAGGTGACTGCGCTGGCGACTGATGCCAGCCCGGCAAATACGATGGCAGAAGCCACGGATCTGATGAGTTTTTTCATATAGGTTTTTACTTTTTTATACTGTAACGGAAATTCAACTGACAGAAATCAGGCGCCGATTTTCCGGCTCTTGACCGGACAGTTGAACCGGGCTTCGGCTGCCGGAATCTTTTTCACCGCAAACTGTCCTTCCAGACTCTGAAGGTGCTCCCGGGCCAGCAGTGCAGCGACGAACGAGAAGTCGCCATCGCCAACGCAGAACAAACACTCCAACAGGCCCGAGAAGCCTGGGTGTTGCCGCTCAGGAGAGCGGGCTTCAAAGAAGTGTGGCCTGCTCAAACCATCGCCAGCGTCGCGCAATGTAACTCGAGCTAAACCAATGAAAGGTTCCATCGAGCTTCAAATTCACGGAAACATCGTATCATTTGCCGATGGCTTTTCTATCCTGCAAAATCCCTGATGCGAGACTCACGGGAAGTAACAGGGGCGGACCGGGGATTTGCGGAGGTGAACCGAACCGCTGCAACGTCATTGGCGGCACCTCCAAATGGTTCGAGTGCCGCGCGACGGACGACGCGACGGTGATGATCGACACGCGCGGCAGCACCTTCGACACGGTGCTGGCGCAGAACCGGATTGATTGCAGCACCGACGGGCAGCCGGGTGCCAACTGGCGCCGCGTGAGCTTCCAGGCCCAACGCAACGCCAGCTCCTACGTGGTGGTGGACGGCGCGAACGTGAACGACCTGACTGGCCGCGCCCAACTCAACTGAGCGATGGGCCAGCAACCCGTGATCGCCACCGCGCCGCAATACGAACTCGTGCGCCCCGGGCAACGCCGGCGGTTCAGCGCCACCCGCCTCACTCTTCGACTGCCGTTTACAATTGCGGAACGTTTCTTCAGCGGCGTTCTTCACGCCCACCTCCTGGCGTCCGCAGTCCGGACATTTTCATTTTCATCGAGCGCAGCCCCTCGGGGACGGGAGGGGCGTCGCGCAATGGGAGGGGTGGGAGGTCAGGGGATGCGACCGCGCTCACTTGTTATCCGGTAGCGAAAGTTCGGCGGGATGGCGTGAAGGATGCCGGCGAGATTGGCGCGCGCACTGCCCCGCCGGATGCGAGGGCGGGACCAGCAGTGAGCGTGACAGGCTCGGCCGATTTCTTGGACCACAAGGCGCTGTTATGTGTCACTCAATCGGGCCGTCGGAGTGCGAGCCGCACCGGCCAGCAGGCGGGAGACGGCGGGGACCCAGGCACCGGGGGGGGTCCTGCGAGAGCGGGTGCCGGTGCTGGGGCGAGAGTGAACATAATGGCTCTTGTGGCTGAGAAATGAAGCAAGGCAAACGCCCAGACGCGC
>CAMCCU010000600.1 GCA_945872975.1 Pedosphaera parvula Ellin514 | reverse complement strand
TTGCGTCCGTTCCCGGAGGTCAAGTTCCTCTTCCCACGCGAGGCGAACGCTGTCTTCGTCGAGCTGCCGCGTCCGATCATCGACGGGCTTCACGGGAAGGGCTGGAAGTTCTACACGTTCATCGGGCAAGGTGGTTGCCGTCTCATGTGCGCATGGGACACCACGCCCTCCGACGTGGATCAGTTCGTGGCCGATCTTCAATCGCTGGCGGCACAGTAGCAGCCGCGCCGAATCGTGACGGGCTGGCGCTTGCGACGGCGGAATCCCTGCTATAATCTGCGCGCATGAGAGCATTGTTGACGTTGCTGGCCGTCCTGATTCCCGCGTTGATTCCCTCGACTGCGGCCGCGGCGGATGTGTCCACCAACGCTGCGAAGAAGGTTTACATCCTGCCGATCCGCGACGACATCATGCCACCGCTCGTTTATCTCGTGCGACGCGGCGTGAAGGAGGCAATGGCGGCGAAGGCGGATTTGCTCGTGCTCGACATGGAGACGAATGGCGGGCGTGTCGATACCACGCGCGAAATCATCAGCATCCTCAACGAGTTCAAGGGCGACACCGTCACGTTCGTGAACAAGGACGCTTTCTCTGCTGGCGCCTTTATCGCAGTGGCGACAAAGAAGATCTACATGGCTCCCGAAAGTGTGATTGGAGCGGCCGCACCGATCATCATGTCGCCGGGCGGTGACGGCGTGGAGAAGATGCCGGACACTTACGAAAAGAAGATGACGTCTGCCGTAAAGGCGATGGTGCGAACGACCGCTGAGAAGCACGGACACAACATCGCGGTGATCGAAGCGATGATCGACAAGACGCGCGGGCTCGTTCTGACGAACGTCACTGAGTCTGCAACGAACTCAGTCGTCATCGCGAAGGAAGGAGACATCCTCACGCTCACCAATACCGAGGCGGAAAAGGAATACGGCAATCCCCCAAAGCGCCTGCTCTCCTCCGGCACGGTGAAGGATCTCGAAACGCTGATCGCGCAACTCGGCTACGCCGGCGCGACCCAGCATCGCGTCAACCCGACCGGCATGGAGAAGATTGGTTCGTGGCTGAACATGATTAGCCCGCTGCTGCTGATCATCGGAATCGCCGGCATCTACGTCGAGTTCAAGACGCCGGGTTTTGGTTTGCCGGGCATAGTCGGCATCACGGCGTTCGCGCTCTACTTCCTTGGCGGCTATGTCGCAGGCTTGTCGGGAGCGGAATGGGTGGTGGTGTTCGTCCTCGGGCTGGCCTTGGTCTTCGTGGAATTATTCGTCTATCCGGGCACGGTCATGATCGGACTGCTGGGCGCGACGCTGATGCTCGCCGCGATTGTCATGGCGATGGTGGATTTGTATCCCGCCACCACTCCTGGATTTCTCCCGGCAATGCCGACCTTCGACAAGTTCGATCTCCCGATGCAGAACTTGATCATCGCAACCTTCGGCGGCGGCCTGGCCATCTGGCTGGCCAGCTTGATCCTTCCGAAGACATCGCTCTACCGCGCTGTCATCTCGCAATCCGCGAGCGGCATGCAGACGGAAGCCAGGATGGAGGCGCAAAAGAAGTCGCGTCACGGACAGATCGGCGTGACGACTTCCGTGCTGCGTCCCGGTGGGAAGGCGAAGTTCGGCGAGGAGATTCTCGATGTGGTCTCCCAGGGCGACATGCTGCCGAAGGGCACGAGTGTGCGCATCGTCGGCAGCAGCGGGAGCGAGTCGATCGTGGAGGCAATGAAGGAGCCGTGATTTTATGAAGGAGATGTTGGTGCTGTTTGTCACGTTGCTAGTCGGGTCGGCTGGAGTGGTTGCCGCCGCGAAACCTCCGCCGGCGCATGACTTCTTTTCCGATGGGCGCGTCCGAACTTTCAAGATCACCGTGGGCCAACCTGGGCTCGCTGTCCTTGAGAAGAATGATCGTAGCTACGTGCGAGCGACGATCACGGAAGGGACGAACACCTTCAAGGACGTCGGCATCCACCTCAAGGGCATGGGCAGCTTCCGGCCGTTCAACGAAAAGCCGAGCCTCGCGGTGAAGTTCGACAAGTTCACGCCGGACCAGGATTATTTTGGCCTGAGCAAACTCATGCTCAACAACGCCAGCCAGGATGGCACTTATCTCGCCGAGCTGATCGCCACGCAGATGTTTCGCGATGGTGGCCTGCCGGCTGCGCGCGTCGCGCACGCGTTCGTGGAAGTGAATGGACGCGCGCTCGGTCTCTACGTCGCCATCGAGGCGATGAACAAGGATTTCCTGAAGCAATACTTCCGCAACACCAAGGGCAATCTCTACGAGGCTTACTTACAAGACATCGATCAAAAGCTCGATCAGGACGGCGGCGCGAACACGACGCAGTCCGACCTGACGAACCTTCTCGCCGTCGCGCGAATCCAGAAGCCGATCGAGCGTTGGGATGCGCTTCAGAATGTTCTCGAAGTGGACAAGTATATTTCCCACCTCGCGCTCGAGTTGTTCACCTCCCACACGGACGGCTACGCGCGGAATCGGAACAACTACCGGCTCTACAACGATCCGGTGACCGGCCGTTTCAACTTCCTCGTGCATGGCCTTGACTGGGCGTACTCGGACACCGGCGTTCCCATTGAACCTCCGCGTGACAGCATCATCACGAAGGCGGTGATTCAAACGCCACAAGGCCGCGCGCTCTACCGCGAGCGCGTGCGCCAGCTCTACACGAATGTCTTCCGCGTGGACGTGATGACCAATCGCGTGAACGCCGCCGTCGCGAACCTCCAGCGCGCGGCGAGGAATGAGAATGAGGCGAAGGAATTTCAGAACTACGGCAACGAGATGCGAAACCGGATCGTCGCCCGTCACAAGAACATTGCGGAACAATTGACCAAGCCAGAGCCGCAGCCGCTACAGTTCGGCCCGAGTGGCGTGGTGCTTCTCAGCGGCTGGAAGCCGAAGGACGCCGGTGATAAATGGGTTCAGGACGAGCCGACGATCGATGGGAAACCGACGTACCATATTCGTGCCGCCAAAGGAGACACGATTGCGTCCTGGCGAAAAAATCTCCTGCTGGACGAGGGCAAGTATCGACTGCAAGCGCTCACGCGAGTGGCTCACGTTGTCGCGTTGACGAATGAAGTGAAGCTTGGCAACGGTGCGGGCATCCGCGTCTCGGGCGGCAAGCGCACGCAGCAACTCCTCGGGGACACGGATTGGACTTTGCTCGAGCATGAGTTTGAAGTGGAGGCTGGAGGCGAAGTGAAGGAATTGGTTTGCGAGCTCCGCGCGCGCGAAGGCGAAGTGTGGTTCGACGCCACG
>CAMCCU010000599.1 GCA_945872975.1 Pedosphaera parvula Ellin514 | reverse complement strand
GGCGGTAAAAGGGGGAATGCACCAGCCGCAGGCGGATGATGGAAAGCAGCATCGTCAGCGACGTCCGGCCCAGCACCACTTTGGATCCCATCTTGTCCGTCCACTCGGTCGGCACTTCGAGAATCTTGAACCCCGCGCGCTTGATGGCGTAGAGGAGGTTGATGTCGAACGCCATGTCCGCAATGCACAGCGAGGGATGCACCTTCTCGATAACCTCGCGCCGCATGACCTTCGCGCCGCATTGGGTGTCCTTGATGTTCAGCCAGAACAGCGACTGTACGATGAAGTGAAACACGCGGCTCGCGAACTGGCGCTTGCCAGTCTGCTGCTGGTGCAAGACCGCGCCAGGCAACCAGCGCGATGCGATGACGCATTCCGCCTGATCGCGAAGCTTTACCAAGTCATGGAATGCTTTCGGAGAAGTGGCTCCATCGGCGTCCACGTAGCCGATGAAATCCGCCAGCGGCGCGAGCTTAAGCCCTTCGATCAGCGCACCGCCCTTGCCAATCGGGCCGGGGAATTCCAGCCAACTCACCTCCGCATTGGTTTCCGCTACCCGTTTCACGACACCGATGGTGTCATCGACGCAGCCATTGAGCACGACCACCAACTGACATTCGACCTCTGCGTTGTTCCGGTAATACTCCGCATACTCACGAAGTACAGGCTCGATTCGCGCCTCTTCGTTGTAGGCGGGAATCAGCAGCAGTACGCTGGGGCGCTTTTGGGTCACGGCGGATTTTGTAGCGGAGCGATTGCGCGATTGCAAAGCGGAACGGATGAACTGGAAGTGAAATAGTAATCATCCTAAAAGCCGCGGCGGGGAAGACGTTGCACCGGCGCATCGGGTTTGAATGAGGTCGTTGCGTTGAGCTTTGCCGACAGCGGCCCGGAAACCACGGCATCCGCGCCGCCAGCAAGAGGATGAAAGACCTCACCCTGACGACGATCCAACACCGGACCGATTTCCAGCGGCATTACCCGTTCCGACAACCACGTGCCTCCCTTGATGACTCACCCCGCTGCTTTTTTGACGTTCAAGCGAAAAGGGCGTCTGGTGATTCCAGACGCCCTTTTGTGAAGCTGAGGTCAGGCTGCTTTCGCGCGCTTGCGATCCTTGCGTTCCCAATACCACGCGATCCAGACGCTGCATTCGTAGAGCATTTGCAGCGGGATGGCCATCATCACCTGAGTGATCACCTCGGGCGTCGTGAGGAGCGCGCCGAGGACGAGGTTGATGACGATCATGTAGCGGCGCATCTTGGAAAGGAGCGTGTAGTTGAGCACGCCGATCTTGACCAGAGTGAGGATCACCACCGGCATCTGAAAGCCAATGCCCATGCCGAGCATGAATTTGCAGACGAAACTGATGTATGCCTCCGCGAGCCATTGGTTCGCCTCGAAGCCGAGCCAGTTTGAATACATGGCGGAGGCAGCAAGCGCAACCGGCAGCAAGACGAAGTAGGTGAAGCAGACGCCCATGGCAAAGAGCAGAAGACCAAAGCCAAGGCCGCGATAGACGTAGTGCTTTTCCTTCATCCGCAGCGCCGGGAAAATGAAACCCGCGATGAAGTAGAAGATGAACGGCGAGGCGAGCACGGTGCCGCCATAGAGCGAGACTTGAAGCGCGACCCAGAAGCCGCCAATGGGGCTGAGGTTGATGAGAGCTATGTTCATGCTCTCCGCCTTCGAAAGGTCGGCCGTCGGATCCTCACGCAAGCCAACGATGAATCCATTGGTGCCGTTCGGCAGCAAATCCAGCTTCAACCCGACATGATGCTTCGTCCCGGTCGCGAAGGTCGCCTGCTGCTCATCGGTCAGCACCACTGTCTTCAGGATGTTTGTGCCCCAGAAGACAGTCCAGACCTGGTTGGTGCCGGGAAAGGTTACCTTCGTGTTGCGCAAGGGCCGCTCAAGAATGTGGACCACGCGATCGCCGGCGATCAAGCAGATCATCATGCCGATGCCGAGGGCGGCGATCGTCTTGATGAGAACCCATCGAAGATCCTCCAGATGATCGAGGAAGGATTTTACCGGCCCGCCTTCATCGATCACCTCCTCGTCAGTACGTGGATCGTCGGGGTGAGTCGGCATGACTGGTATTCAGGAGAAAGGGAGCTTAGGCCTTGTTTGAGGACGAAGGCGGCTGGCTGTCTGCGGGCTTGGGCTGCGACGGCGGCTCGATATGGCGCGGAGCCGAATAGCGGTTGTCGTCCATGGCCGTATTGATCTCGTGGGAGACTTCCGTGGTCGCCTTCTTGAATTCCTTGATGCCCTGACCGAGACCCTTCGCAAGTTCAGGCAGCTTCTTGGCACCGAAGAGGATCAAAACCACTGCCAGGATGAGAACGATTTCCCACCCGCCAAAGAATGCTGCAATCAAAGTGTTCATAATATTGTCTTTCTTATGCTAAAACTATATCCTTCATTCCGGTGTGTAAAGCACCAATCCCGTAGCCGGCCCCACACTGGACAGCGGGATGGGTTCAGACGGAACCTGGCTCCGGTTAATTCGATCCGGGAGGTGTCAGGAGGATCAGTTCGCCACGACGGTTCTTCGACCATGCGGCATCGTTGTGGCCGGTGTCTGCGGGCTTCTCTTCACCGAAGGTGATGGTCGGAAGCATTTCCGGGTCGAGACCAAGCTGGACCAATTTCTCGCGAACCGAGAGCGCGCGGCGATCTCCGAGAGACCGGTTGTATTCTTCCGTGCCACGCTCGTCGCAGTGCCCTTCGATGCGGAGAGCCTTACCTTGGAAGCTGGCCTTCATCTTCTTGGCGACTTCTTCGAGCTTGCTCACTTCACCGGGCTTGATATTCGACTTGTCGAAATCGAAATAGACGGTCAGGGCAGCGAACTCCTCACGGTTTTCCTTCCAGTCGCTGAAATCACCCTTTGCGGCGGCGATTCCTCCCGTTCCGCCTGCGTTGGGGTCTACGGGTTTTCCTGGCTCAGTGAACACGCCTGTTCCGTCCCGGCCAGGGTTGACCGGCGGAACCACGCCGCCCTGATTCAGACCACGGATGGGGTTCGGATTGCTATCAACAATCGAGCCAGCGCGCTGGCCCGGAATACCGGGAGTTTGGTCGAGGCCTTTGCGGCAGCCGACCACGGTGAAAGAGAGTGCGAGAGCGACGGCGAGCAGTTGAACGGACTTTGCGAGTTTCATTTTATTTTAGAACGATGTGGAGAGCCTTCTGTGTAATTCATTACTTCGCCCAACTCGGCTGCGAGTTGCTCTCCAGAATGCGGTTGAGAGTTTTTACCTGTTTGGTGGGCACG
>CAMCCU010000598.1 GCA_945872975.1 Pedosphaera parvula Ellin514 | reverse complement strand
TCGGTGACGAGCTGCGGCGTGGAGTCGGAGAGCGCGGCGAAGATGCCGCCGGTGTGCAGCCAGCGCACGCCGAGCTTGCCGAAGATGTGGTCCCAGTCGAAGTCGCCGGGCTTGAGCTGCGAAGCCGCCGTGTGGCCGCGATCCGGCGTACCGACCGCGCCGCGCATGCCGAAGCCGCGTTCGGTGAAATTCAGCCCGTTGCGCACATCGCGACCGATGCCGTCAAACTTCGCCCACTTGATGAACTGCGTATCGACACCGCCCTGGAGGATGAAATCTTCGAGCAGACGACCCACATCGTTGTCGGCAAAGGCGGTGGCCACGGCGGTCTTCATGCCGAAGCAACGGCGCAGGCCGCGCGCGACATTGTATTCGCCTCCGCCTTCCCAGACCTTGAATTCGCGGGCGGTGCGGACGCGGCCTTCGCCGGGATCGAGGCGGAGCATGATCTCGCCGAGGGCAAGCATGTCGTAGGCGCAGGAAACGGCGGGTTTAACATTCAGAGTGGACATGTGTTGTAATCAGTCGATTAAGTTTCGTTCGTAAAGTGAGGCACGAAATTGCGAAAAGGCCGTTCGAAACTCAATCCATTTTTCAGGCGATGACCACGCGATTGAAGTTACTGGTTGACCGCCGCCACAACGTCCGTCTTCCATCTCCCATTCCTTTTGAGAACTACGTGTCATTTTCCAAACCCAGCGTCATGAGCACCAATACTTCGAGCAAACCCAACCGAGGCTCGTGGATGGCGCTCACCGCAGCCTTCCTCGGCTGGATGTTCGATGGCATGGAGATGGGAATCTTCCCGCTGGTGGCTCGTCCGGCCTTGCAACAGATGCAGGCGTTGCACGGCATCTTGGACGAGGGTTTCGTCCAGCGCTGGATGGGTATCATCACCGCGCTCTTCCTTATCGGTGCCGCGCTCGGCGGCCTCGTCTTCGGCTGGCTGGGCGATCGCATCGGCCGGGTGAAGGCAATGACGTGGAGCATACTCGTTTACTCCGGGTTCACCGGTCTCTGTTACTTCGCGACGGAGCCATGGCACCTCGGCACATTGCGATCCATCGCCGCGCTCGGCATGGGCGGCGAGTGGGCGCTCGGCGTGGCGCTCGTCATGGAATGCTGGCCGGAATCCAAACGCCCGCTCATGGCCGGCTTGATCGGCGCGTCGGCGAATCTGGGCTACTGCATCATCGCGGTCATCGGCATCGTCTTCCCCATCACGCAGGACTCGTGGCGCTGGGTGATGATGGTCGGGGCGGCACCGGCGCTGCTGACCTTTTTCATCCGCCTGTTCGTTCCCGAATCGGAAAAGTGGAAGGCAGCGCGGCGCACCGATGGCGTCTCGCCCGTCGTCGAGATATTCTCCCCTGCCCTGCTCAAGAACACTTTGCTCGCCATCGCCTTCGCGTCGGTGGCGCTGGTGGTGACGTGGGGAATCGTGCAATGGATTCCGCTCTGGGCTGATCAAATGGCCGGCAGCAAACAGCCGACGGTAAAAGCGTGGAGCCAGTTCTACCAATCCCTCGGCGCGTCTGTGGGCTGCCTCCTCGCGGCATGGCTGGGCGGAGCCATCGGACGGCGACTGAGCTATTTCTTCCTCTGCCTCGCCTCGCTGGTTGCGACTCAAGTTTTGTTTCGCGGGTTCCATCAAGTGACCACGGGGTTCTTCATCGCCGTCTTCATCTCCGGAGCCTGCACCGCGTCATTCTACGGCTGGCTGCCGCTCTATCTGCCGGAGATTTTCCCGACCCGGGTCCGCGCCACCGGCCAGGGTCTTGCCTTCAACTTCGGTCGGATCCTCGCGGCGGTCGGTGCATGGCAGATGCCTGCGCTGATGGCGTTCTTCGGCAAGAGCTATCCCAAGGCCGGCGAAACGATCGTGCTGGTTTACCTCGTCGGCATGATTCTGATCTGGTTCGCGCCGGAGACGAAGAACAAGCCGCTCCCGGAGTAAGAGCCGCGAATGGGTGCCGCCGAGGTAACGAGGCGGATGTTTGCGCCATCCAGCGCAGAAATCCGCCTCCTCACGTCGGCGGCTACAATTACACGCTCTCAGCCGAACCGATGCAGAAGAAACCTCACGCCAAGGCCACCAAGGCCGCAAAGTGAAAACCGGAGGGGGGCATTTTATCAACCGAAACTCCGTTCACCGTCTGGCGGCTTGTTTTCCGTGCGTATCTTTCCAGTTTCTTTGCGTCCTTGGCGGACTTTGCGTGAGGCACTCTGATTTGAACTGAATGGATCCGGCTCAGGGCGCGCGCAGCCAGCGCAGGAGATCCGCCATGTCCTGCGGCTTCAAGGCGGATTCAAATCCATTGGGCATGAGCGATAACTTCGACGGTGACATCGCCGCAATATCGCTGCGTAAGACCGCGTGTTCGGCGCCACCGGCGAGACGCAGGACGAGGTTGTTCGCAGTCTCGGCGGAGACAAGTCCATCCAGCACGTCGCCCGACTTCGCAGTGATCGTCCACGCGCGGTAACGGGCCTCCACGATCTGGCTCGGATCAAGGATGGCGGCGAGCAGCCACTCCACCGGCTTGGTGCCGACCATTCCCAGATCAGGGCCAACCTCATTACCATCACCGCGCAAACGATGACACGGAGCGCACAGCGTTTGGAACTGGCGCTGCCCGCGCAATGCGTCTCCCACCAGCTTCTCGACGCCTGCATAACCGGCGATGACCTGCGCGCGGTCGGACGAGGACGGCGTCAACGCGACGCTGGCGGCGGCGGGCTTCGGAATCGGAGCGTCCGCCTTCAACTGCGCGAACAGAGGGCTGTCCGGTCGCAGCGACGACATGATGGCGATACGCAACAGTTCGTCTGCATCCTCCCGCGCGGCGAGCTGTCCCAGCAGCGGCTCCACTTTCTCATGCGGCCATGCGCCAAGCGAAAACGCCGCCTGCAAACGGACAGACGCATCGCTGTCAGTCGCCAAGGCTGCGACGGCGGCGAACACCGCTTCGCCTTTCCCCGCCATCGCCTCGCTTTGCCTGAGCGCTTCACAGCGGACAGCGAAATGCGGATCAGCAAGTGCGGTCACCACGCCTTCCTGAGTGAGCGCACCGAGCAGGCCAAGCGTGGCGAGAGCTTGAAATCGAACCTGCGGCGCATGGGTCACGGCCAGCAATTGCACCAGCAATCCGTTCGCCGAAGCATCAGCCCGCTCAACGAGCAGACGTTGTGCGGTGTCGCGCTGCCAGCCATTCGCGCGGTCCATCGCGGCGACGAGGTCTCGCGTGCTTTTGGCGGCGAGATTCGGGATGGGCCGACGCGTCTTGCCCTCAGGCACCACACG
>CAMCCU010000597.1 GCA_945872975.1 Pedosphaera parvula Ellin514 | reverse complement strand
GGCGACGTCCGGGTGGTATTGGCGCGCGAGCTTGCGGAATGCTTTGCGAATGTCGTCCGCGCTCGCGCTTCGTTCCAAGCCGAGCAGTTTGTAATAGTCCTTATACTCGAGACCCATATTCGTCTTCTGCGTTGTGGCCTAGTCTGATTTCTGCGGACGCCGCAGGATCGAGATCATCAGCTCGACGAGATGGTAGAAGCCGCGCCGACGTTTGACAACAGGGCGTGCGGGTTCGCCACTGGAAATCGGTTGCTCAGCCGTTGAACGATTCTTGCATCCGCTTCAGCAACCGGGGAACGGCGGTCCACGGATCTTCCTCGGATTCGTACTCCAGAGCCACGTAGCCGCGGTAGTTCGCAGCCTTGAGGATTTTGACGAGACGTGGGATGTCGGCGGCCTCGCTCTTCTCGCCGCGCCGCTGGATATCAGCCTTCATCTGCACGTTCACCGCGTAAGGCGCGCAACGTTCGAAGTCGCGGTAAGGATCGTCGGTGTGGAAGTTCGCGCTGTCGAGATTGATGCCGACCCACGGGCTCTTCACCGTGCGGATGATCTCCAGCAGGTCATCCGCTTCCGCGACGATTCCGCCGTGGTTCTCGATGCCGAGGAATATTCCGTGCTTGCCCGCGTAGTCGGCGCACTCTTCCAGACCTGCGATGCAGAGCTTCATCGCCTCGTCGCGGCTCATGCCCTTGGGTGCGCTGCCGGCGAAGACGCGGATGTGCGGCGCGCTGAGGCTGGCGTAGTGGTCCACCCATTTCTTGACGTAACGCAGTTCCGTCTCGCGTTTGGCTCCGGCTGGCAGGGTGAAGGTGTTTCCGACCGCGCCGCCGCTGACTTCCACGCCGCGGAGGAAGCAATGCCGCCGCAGCTTCAGCATGTAATCCGTCGTCGCGTCCGTGGGGAAATAATAGCTGGTGAGCTCCGCCCCGGCGCAGCCTTGCGCGGCGCAGTAATCGACGAACTGAAACATGTCGATGCGCTTGTCGGCGGCGGCGGTCTTGCGCTCGTGGTTGCTGTCCTTGAAATAGTCGCGGAAGGAATACGCGGCGAGACTGACCGCGAGTCGTGCCGGACCAGGGCGTTGGAACGGTTCAGCGGCGGTAGCACCAGCAGCAGTGAGCAGAACGGTGGCAGCGGAGCCTTTGAGAAAGGCGCGACGGTTCAGGGTGGAGTGCATGGCAGGAGATTAGCCATGCGACATCCGGAAGGCAGTAAGATTTCTTGAGCCGCGAAGCGTTTCCAGGTGCTTCGATTATTCCGTTTGCGCGGTCACGGCCACGAAGGTCGGGGCGAGGTGATTGTTGAAGCTGCTCAGGACGATCTTCTTAATTTCCGCCTGACGACTCGGGATGATGGTGAACCAGCGCAGTTGTCCGGCGTCGGTCAAACCGCCAACGGAACGCGATCCTGGAACTTCGTAGGGCCGCACGTAGTCAGCGAACTCCTCGCCGTTCTTCCAGATGATTTCTTCGCTCTCGCCGTCGGCGTATTCGAGACGCGCGCGGGCTGCCGGGACGTTTTGCTCATCAGGTTCGCCGTAGGGGAAACCCCAGCCCGCCACGCCACCGAGGATGTAGAGCTTCTTCGCAGCGGTACCGACGGGGAACTCGACGCGCTGCGGCAAGGTCTTGGCGAAGCCGCTTCCGCCCTTGAGCACGACGACGTTTTGTCCGCGAACGGTGGCGGCCGGGTTCACGATGTTGAACGGGATGTTGTCCACGATGACGACACCGAATTGTTTGAAGGCAAGCGATGCCGGATCGCTCTGGCTGGCATAAAGACCCTTGCGGCTGTCGGCGGTGAAGGCGTTGCCCAGATCGAGCGGGCGGAAACCCTTGGGGATGGTCGCGGCGAGATAGCCCACGATGTCGCGGATGTTCGATCCACCGAGCGCTTCAAAGCCTTCGGGCATGAGCGAGAGACCAGAGGATTTCATGACTGCGATGTCGGCGCGGCGGATTTCGATTTCTCCTTCGAGATTCCTCAGCACGACCTTCTCGCTGTTCTCGCTCTTGATGAGGCCGCTGTATTCGTCGTCCTTTTTGGTGGTGATGTTATAGGAGATGAAGTTGCCCTCCACCACGCGGTTCGGATCCAGGATGTGGGTGAGCAGGACGCTCTCGCCGAGCAGTCCCACGCCGGTCAGGTTCGGGCCGGCGTCTTTTCCCTTGTCGCCGAACTTGTGGCACAAGGCGCAATTCTTCTCGAACAAGTCCTTGCCGTTCTTCAGGTCGGCGGGCTTGTTGAAGAACGATTGGAACTGCACGATCAACGCGTTCTTCTCGCGCAGTTGTGGTCCCGTCAAAGCTTCGATGACGACCTTCGCGCGTCTGGCCACGGCGGCGTCTGGATGCGTCAGGAGGCGCGTCGGTGTCTGCACTCCGAGATCCGCCAGCGCGATCTGCTTGCGCTCGATCATGCTCAGGAGCGTGAACGCCCAGTCGCCGCGCTTGAGCAAGGTGCCGACGGCGAGCTGTTTGTTCTCTGGGTTGAACTTGGAGAAGTTCTTGAGCAGGACGGCGCCGGCGAGCGGGCTCGTAGTGTTGCCAAGCTCGACGATGATGTGCTTCTGCACTTCCTTCGAAGCGCCTTTGACAATCAGGCTGTCGAGCCGGGAAATGACCTGGGGCCGCATCGCCTGAACGGTCATCATGGTGGTGATGTAGGCGTTGCGATCCTCGTCCTTCACCTTGTCCTTATCGAGTTCCGCGAGCAGCGACTTCCGGAGGGCTTTGAGCTCCGTCGCGTAGGCGTCGTCCTTGTCGTAGTGGCTGACGATCGGGAACGCCGCAATCCGGAGGGAGCGGCTCTCGGATTTCAGGAAAGCCTTCAGCGCGGCGTCGATGTTCGTGGAGGCGGGCGGTGCATATTGTTCGAGCTTCTTGCTGAACGCATTCAGGATCGTGATCTTCAACTTGTCGGTGGCGGATGCCTGGCGCGCGGCGTGTGAAAGAACCCAAGTGGTGGCGCTGGCGTCTTTTTTAGAAATGAAATCTTCAACCAAGGGCGTGACAAGCTCGCGGAAGTCGTCGGACTTGTCGGAGGCGAACGAGGCTCGGATAAAATTAGTCGGCGCGAGATGGGCGACACCGAGCATGGCTGACTTGATCCAGATGTCCTTCGAATCCTTGAGCGCGGAGAAGAGCTTGTGAACGGCGGAGATGACGTCCTTGTTTGGCGTCCATTGCGTGAGCGCCAGCACTGTGTCCAGCCGGGTCCGCTCGGAGACATCCCTGGTCTTGATGATGGCGGCGAAGACGTTGCTGGAGGGCGCTGCCCGGAGTTCCGGCACGACGCGAAAGGCGTTGTTCTGAAC
>CAMCCU010000596.1 GCA_945872975.1 Pedosphaera parvula Ellin514 | reverse complement strand
GCCGCCAAGGTGACGAGGCGGACCAAACTTGCCCACCGGTCCGCCTCCTTACGTCGGCGGCTACAAAATTCCCTGCACTCGCACGAGTAAATCAACGAGGTACGGACTCCACCGCTTCCACACAACGCCCGCAGAGCGTCGGGTGTTTCTTGGCCACGCCGACATCTTCTTCGCAATGCCAGCAGCGTTCGCACTTTTGGCCGAGCGCCTTGCCCACCACGATGTCGAGCGTTGGTTCGCCGTTGCCAGGCGTGACATGGGCTTCGAGCTGGGAGACGTTCAGCAATTCGCGGAGCGCGGCGAGATGCGTCTTCGCATCGATGAGCAGCGGGTTCGAGCCGGTCAAGGTGACCTTCGCTTCGAGTGATTTGCCGATGGTCTTCGCCTGGCGTTCCTTTTCGAGGCTGGGCAGGACGAGTTCACGCAGCTTGAACAAACCTTCCCACGCGCCGCGTTCGGCATCGGAACGCTGGAGTGCGCCCGGCTTCCACGTCGCGAGATGAACGAACGGCAGGCCAGCCTGGCCGGGAACGAACTCCCACGCTTCGTCCGCCGTGAAGACGAGGATGGGCGAGAGCATCTCGCACAGGCCGGTGACGAGACGATGCAGAGCGGTCTGCGTCGAGCGGCGGCGCGGCGAATTCGCGGCGTCGGTGTAGAGCCGGTCCTTGATGACGTCGTGGTAGATGGAGGACAGCTCGACGGCGATGAACTGGCTGAGCTTCTGATAGACGACGTGGAACTCGTAGGCGGCGTAGGCCTTCGCCACTTCAGCCGACACAGCCGCAAACTCGCCGAGAATCCAACGGTCGAGACCGGTCAGGTCCGCGTCCGCGACGGTGTGCTTCGCCGGATCGAAGTCGTAGAGGTTCGAGAGCTGGTAGCGCAGCGCGTTGCGGATGCCGCGATAGGTTTCGCTGACCTTGTTGACGCGTTCTTCGCTGACGACGATGTCGTTGCGGAAGTCCTGCGACGCGACCCAGAGGCGCACCACGTCCGCGCCATATTTCTTCACGTAAGCCTCGGCGGTCTGCGGCTTCTCATAGCCGCCCTGCCCTTGCTTGCTCTTGGAGATCTTCTCGCGGTCCGCGTCCACCATGAAGCCGTGGGTCAGCACGGTCTTGTAGGGCGGCGCACCGTTGCCGGCGAGCGAGAGGAGCAGCGAGGATTGGAACCAGCCGCGATGCTGGTCGGAGCCTTCGAGGTAGAGGTCCGCCTGCCATTCAAGACTGTCGCGCTCGAACTCAGTCCGGCGCATCAGCACAGCGCGGGATGAGGAGCCTGAGTCAATCCATACATCCAATGTATCGTTCGATTTCGCGATTGGCTCTTCGAGCTTACGAAACGGTTTAACAAGCGACCAAAGTTCGCTTACAGATTTCTCAAACCAGACGTTTGAACCGTGCTTTTCAATTAGATCGGCTGTCTTCCTGATAATCTGGGCATCAAGGACTGCTTCACCCTTAGCATCATAGAAGGCAGGGATTGGCACACCCCAAGTCCGTTGACGACTAATGCACCAATCAGGTCTTGTTTGAACTGCACTCTTGATACGATTCACGCCCCACTCCGGTATCCACGATACGCGGTCAATTTCTGCGATTGCTGCGCTTCGGAACGTAGTCGTCGCTGTGATAAGGTTGTGATCCCTCTTCGGCCCAGAGGCCATCTTTCTTGTGTCCGCTACAACATGATCAATCTTGATGAACCACTGGTCCATCGCACGGAAGATCACGGGCGTCTTGCTGCGCCAGCAGTGCGGGTAGCTGTGATGATAATTCTCCTGCTTCAGCAGCGCGTGGCGGACGCGCAGCTCGTGCAGCACCGCTTCGTTCGCGTCGCTCTTACCGTGCTTCTCCAGGATGCTTTTGCCAAGCATCTCGGCGGGCATCTGCTGTTCCACCGGAAGGTCGTTCGTGTGCGCGAGCGCGCCGTCATCGTTGACCGGCGAATAGATGGGCAATCCGTTGCGGCTGCCGAGACCGTAATCCTCCAGACCGTGGCCGGGCGCGATATGGACGAAGCCCGTGCCCGTGCCGTTCTCCACGAAGTCATCGCCCGCGAAGAGCTTGCCGGTGCGATTGCAGAACGGATGCTGATACTCGAACTGCGCCAGCTCCGCGCCGTCGAGGCTGCGGAGGATCTGGTAATCCGCCCAGCCGCACTTCTCGGCGACGGTCGGGAGCAGCATCGTGGAGACGATGAAGCTCTCTTCGCCCGCGAGCACGAGGGAGTAGTTGAACGTGGAGTTGTAGGCGACGGCGAGGTTCGCGGGCAGCGTCCACGGCGTAGTCGTCCAGATGACGATGTTCACGCCGGGCTGGCCGACGACCGGGAACTTCACGTAAATGCTCTGGCTGACGTGGTCGGCGTATTCGACCTCCGCCTCGGCGAGCGCAGTGCGGCACGGGATGCTCCAATACACCGGCTTCTTGCCGCGATAGACAAAGCCCTTCTCCACGATGTCCGCGAACAGGCGGAGCTCGTCCGCCTCGTATTCCTTGCGGAGCGTGACGTAGGGATTCTCCCAGTCGCCAAGCACGCCGAGTCGCTTGAACTGCGCGCGCTGGATGTCGAGATACTTGAGCGCGTAAGCCTCGCACGCCTTGCGAATCGTGGCGGCGTCGGCGCTGGTGTCGCCGGCCTTGCGCATCTCCTGCGAAACCTTGAATTCGATGGGCAGACCGTGGCAGTCCCAGCCCGGCACATAGGGCGCGTGTTTGCCGCTGATCGTCTGATGCTTGATGATGATGTCCTTGAGGATCTTGTTCAGCGCGGTGCCGATGTGGACGTCGCCATTGGCGAACGGCGGGCCGTCGTGCAGGACGAACTTCTCCTGGCCGGCACGGGCTTCCTGAATCTTGCCGTAGAGATTGGCGGCCTGCCACTTCTCGAGACGTTGCGGTTCGCGCGTCACCAGATCGGCTTTCATGGGAAAGTCGGTGCGCGGCAAATTGAGCGTGTCTTTGTAGTCCATCGTCAGTCTTTCAAAGGAGGCGGATGCTACGAAGGGCGGGACAGGGAGGCAAGCGCGGGAAACATGTTCGACCTTCAGCGAAATGCCATGCAATCCATCCAACGCCGCATCGGCATGCTTGCCGCGTCGGCGGGAAAGTGTCACAACATCGGCTCCTTTTCGTGACAACTCGCACCGACACAGAAGAACAGGCCACGCCATCCACGCGGATGGCGGAGTTGACGCGTCCCGAAGTCGCGCCGGACATCGGCCGGTGGAATCTGCTGCCGCACGAATGGATCTTCGGCCTGTTCCTCGTCATCACCTGGCTCCGGCTCACGCTGCACTTGGGAGCCCTGAACCCTTACTCGCTCA
>CAMCCU010000595.1 GCA_945872975.1 Pedosphaera parvula Ellin514 | reverse complement strand
GGCTCACGTGGATTCCGAGCTGGGCGTGGTTCATGGGCAAGCTCGTCACGATGATCGCCATCTACATCTGGATCCGTGGCACCGTGCCGCGTCTGCGCGCCGATCAGCTCATGAACTTCGCGTGGAAGTTCATGCTCCCGATGGCGCTGCTGAACATCGTCGTCACCGGCCTCTGGCACTTCACCGGGCTGGCCGGCTGGAACATCGTCGTGCGCTGGATCGTCTGCGCCGGGATATTGATCGTGCCCTATCTCCTGCTCGGCCGCGCCTTCAAAGCCAAGGTCGGCCCACGGGAATATCGTTATGCGAGCTGATTTTCAACCACGGATGGACACGGATGAACACGGATTGAATTCCGGGGAGTTCCATCTTTCGCCGCTGTGTTTTTCCGTCGCCCTATCGTGTGTTTGGCGTGTTTCGCGGTTAACCAATTTGTTCCGCATCCGTGTTCATCCGTGTTCATCCGTGGTTAAACCATGACTCTCCCTTTCGCCATCATCGCGGGACTCACGGTCGGCAGCGCCATCGCGGCGATGTCGTTGCGCAACCTCGTTCACTGCGCGCTCAGCCTCGTCGTGACCTTTGCCGGACTGGCCGCGCTCTTCCTTCAGCTCAACGCGCAATTTGTCGGCTTCGCGCAAGTCCTCGTCTATGTCGGCGCGGTCGCCATCCTCATCGTGTTCGCCATCCTGCTCACGCGCAGCGCCGAGCCCGGACCGCCCGTCGCGATGACCACCGGCGCAGGCTGGGGAATCGCCATTGCCATCGCGGCCTTCCTGGCGATGGCCGGAGCCGTGACCTCCAGCGTCGTGATGCAACGAACCGCGCCGCCGCCGTCCGCCGTCACCGTGCGCGCCATCGGCGAGAAGCTGATGACCGACTACGTCCTGCCGCTCGAAGTCATAGGGTTGCTCCTCACCGCCGCGATGATCGGCGCCGTCATCATCGCGATGCAGGAGAAGGTGCGGCGTCCGTCCAGTGATGATCTAACGTCTCGATAAACCGCGTTGTTATGAACCAGCCGAATCCAAAGCAGGTGAGAAAGTGGGAAAGTGGGAAAGTGGGAATTCTCACCTGCTCACTTTCCCACTTTCCCACTTTCCAGTCTGCATGACCCCACTCCACCACTACCTCATACTCAGCGCGCTGCTCTTCTGCATCGGCCTGGCCGGCGCGCTCACGCGGCGCAACGCCATCCTCGTCCTGATCGGCATCGAGCTGATGCTCAATGCGGCGAACCTGAACTTCATCGCCTTCTGGCGCTACAGCCCGAACCCCGAGGCGTTGCACGGCGTGATGTTCGTCATCTTCGCCATCGCCATCGCCGCCGCCGAAGCCGCCGTCGGCCTCGCGCTCATCATCGCGATTTACCGCCACTACAAGACCACGAACCTCGATCAGGTGGACTCAATGAAGGGATGAACTCACTCGTTGAATACCTCTGGCTGATTCCTGCGCTGCCGCTGCTGGCGGCGGGGGTGAGCGCGTTGATGAAGCGTCCGTCGCGCACGGCGTCGGCGTCGCTCGCCATCGGGTCGATGGTGCTCGCGTTCTTCCTCTCGTGCGCGGGCTTCGTGAAGACGCTCGCAGACCCGGCGGTGCGGTTCACGCATAACTTCGACTGGTTCGTGCTGGGCGAGACGACCTTCAAACTCGGCTGGGTGCTCGATCCGCTCACGGCCGCGATGCTCGTGATGATCACGTTCGTCGGCACGCTCATCTTCATCTTCAGCGTCGGCTACATGGCGCACGACGACAACTTCACGCGCTTCTTCACGTTCCTCTCGCTCTTCGCGGCGGCGATGCTCGGCCTCGTCATCGCGAACAATCTGCTCCTGCTCTTCATGTGCTGGGAAGTGGTGGGTCTCGCGAGCTATCTGCTCATCGGGTTCTGGTTCCACAAACCGAGCGCGGCGGCGGCGGCGAAGAAGGCATTCATCACCACGCGCATCGGCGACGTATTTTTCTTCCTTGGCATTCTCTGGCTCAGCGCGGAGACGGGCACGCTGCTCTTCTACGACGGCGGGGCGGGGTGCATGGAGCAGACTGCGCTCGCCAAGCTCGTCGCGCAATCGACCTGGATCGGCATGGGGCTGAGCACGGCGATTGGGCTGCTGCTGTTCTGCGGCGCGATGGGCAAGTCCGGCCAGGTGCCGCTGCACGTCTGGCTGCCGGACGCCATGGAAGGCCCGACGCCTGTGAGCGCGCTCATCCACGCCGCGACAATGGTGGCGGCCGGCGTGTTCCTGATCGCGCGTGTCTATCCGCTGATGTCCGCCACGCCGGAATCGATCGCCCACGCGTCGCCCCCAGCCCAAGTCGCCGCCGCCGTTCCTTCTGCGGAGAAAGAGAAGCAGGCCGCCGCCCAGCCGAAGTTCACCGAGATTCCGCTCAACGCCTCTGCGAAAGCCGAAGCAGCCGAAGCAGCCGAAGCAGCCAAGGCAGCGGTCGAGCATTCTGAACATCAATCACCACCCGCTTCCACCGCGCTCCAAGTCGTCACTTGGGTCGGCGCCATCACCGCGTTGTTCGCCGCGCTCGTCGCCGTGGCGCAGACGGATATCAAGCGCATTCTCGCTTACTCCACCGTGTCGCAGCTTGGTTTCATGTTCATGGGGCTTGGCGTCGGTGGCGTCGCGGTTGGGATGTTTCATTTGCTCACGCACGCGTTCTTCAAAGCGCTGCTCTTCCTCGGTTCCGGATCCGTCATCCACGGCTGTCACGACGAACAGGACATCCGGCGCATGGGCGGCTTGCGTAAGCTCATGCCTGTGACCTTCGCGACCTACGCCATCGGCATGTTGGCGCTCGCGGGATTCCCGCTGCTGTTCTCCGGCTTCTGGAGCAAGGACGAGATCCTGCACGCCGCGTGGCTGTGGGAGCCGAGCAAATGGCCGTTCCTGATGGGACTGTGCGGCGCGTTCCTCACCGCGTTCTACATGACGCGACAGATGTGGTACGTATTTTTTGGAACAAGTAGGAGTCGAGGTCACGAGGCTCATTCTTCCACCGCCGACCATCATCAGGAGAAGTCAGAGTCTCCTCACGTCGACTCCCACGGAAACCATGTTCCCCACGAATCGCCGCGGGTCATGACCATCCCGCTCGGCATTCTGGCGACGTGCGCGATTTTCCTCAGCCTCTTCGGCACGCCGGTCTGGCCGTGGTTCCACAGCTATCTCAGCGGCCATCTAGTTCACTTCACGCCGGCCATCGAGCTCGGGACCGTGGCCGTGATGCTCGTTTCCGCCGTCATCTCGGTCGGCGGCATCTGGCTCGGCTGGAACTTTTACTCGAAGCGCGGACCCAAGACCGCCGACGAACTCGACCCGCTCGAAACACT
>CAMCCU010000594.1 GCA_945872975.1 Pedosphaera parvula Ellin514 | reverse complement strand
TGGATGGCGATCCGTAGGAGCTGTTCAACCCCCAGTTGCCCGCGATGAGATCGATGCGGCCGTCACCATCGAGATCGCCCGTGGTCACGCTTGTCCACCAGCCCGTGAGTTGTCGCAAGGTGACGGGCCCAGCTTCACCCGCGAAAGTCACCGGGGCATCCCATTCGCTGAATCGTCCGTTGGTGTTGCGGAAAATCCGGACCGGACCCCATTCGCACGCGAGGATCAATTCGGGAAAGCCATCGCCAGTGAGATCGGAGAACACCGCGCCGCTGACCAGTCCCGCATTCTTCAGCAGGCCGCTGGAAGCAGTGTCAGCCTTCAGCGTTCCGCCTTCGTTGAGGAAAAGCTGCGACGGCGCGGCCTCCGGATAACGAGCCGGCAATGCACGACCGCCGATGAACACGTCGAGATCGCCGTCGCCATCGACATCCGCCACGGCAACCGGGCCAATCGCCGATTTGCCAACGGGAATTCCGGAAACAGCTCCCATGGTTGCCGCGGTAGTCGGGGAACCAGCTTTGAGTTCGATCTGGGCCAGTGGCGGAATTTCAGTGTCCGGGGTACTCAGTCCCGACTGGCCGGCGAGCAACACCCGACGGCCCGGAGCCGGAGTCCAGCTTGCCAGTCCGGACAAATCCGTCGCGAGCGGTGAGTCCAACGCCGGAGCCGGCCAACGTTTGAAATGACCTTGGCCGTCCGTTGCGTAAACGGCGAGGGAGCCGCCAGCGCTTTCGCCGAGGACGAGTTCCTCGCGCCCATCGCCATCGAGATCCATCCACGCGATGCCAGGTCCCAGCCGGGCGAGACTGCGCGGCAGCAGCGGCTGGCGTTCGAAATCGTTGATGGGATTGCCGAGATTGGTGTGAGCCAGTGAGCCGCTGACATCTTGAAACAGTGGCGAAGCTGTCGGCGATGGGAGTGTTGAAGCAACAACGGGCCCGGCTGCGGCTTCATCGATTTCGTAAATGCGATTCGCGCGAACGCCACGGACGATGCTGCGGCGTCCGCTCCGCCACGCCACCTCGATCGTCATCTCGTTGGTCAATGACCCGGCGGCGAAGACCCGCATCGTATCGTCGGACGAAAGGTATCTCCCACCACACTGAATCTCCTGCGATTGCATCGGCACCATGCCGCCGAGCAGCTTGATCTTCGCTCCGATGCCGCGCGTGTTGTGACCGGCACCGCGCAGGCGGACGGCGACTCTCGGTGCCGTCGATTCGTTGCGGTAAATCAGCGGTGCCTGCCACAGGCAGCTCACGGCGATATCCAGGTCACCATCGAGATCAAAGTCGGCCAGCGCGATGCCGTGCGAGACGTTGGTGGAGTTGAATCCCCATTGTGCGCCGTTCTCTTCGAAGGTGCGGTTGCCACGATTGCGAAAGAGATAGTTCGGCGTGATGAGCGGTGGAAAATCTTTCAGCTTCTTGCCGATCCTCATGGACCCGCCCGCCTCCTGCGGCATGCGCTCGTGCATGTCGAGATCCTGGGTGTCGTAGCCGTGTGCGTTGACGACGAGCAAATCCTCGAAGCCATCCAGATCCACATCAAGGAAGACGACGGACCACGTCCAGTCCGACGCCTCGACTCCAGCAAAGCTCGCGAGGTTCGCGTAAGTGCCATCGCCGCGATTCACGTTCAGCGTGTTCTGCCGGATTTGATGTCTGTCCCAAGACTCGCCCACTTCAGCCGGTGGCGGGTTCACCGCGCCGACCTGTGTCATGCGCAAGGTGTGGCGGCGGCTCTGCATGTCGCCCACGAAATAGTCATCGAATCCGTCGCGATCAATGTCTGCGAAATCCACGCCCATCGAGAAGTGGCACGTCGCGCGCACCGCCAAATCCGGCATCGCGCGGAAGTGACCCTTGCCGTCGTTGATCCAGATCCGATCCGGCGTCTGGAAGTCGTTGCACACGTAAATGTCCGGCGCGCCGTCGCCGTTGATGTCGCGGAACATCACCGACAAACCCATGTCGTAAGGCTCGCTCTTCAGCGGTTGACCGTGCTCGTCGAGGAACGCGCCGCCGGTCCAGGAGACGGGCGAGAAGGTGCCATTGCCGTTGTTCAGGTAGAGCGTGTCGGGCTCACCGAATTCGATCATGCGACCATCGATAATCTTCAGCCGCTTCGACCAGCGCCCCGTCACCTGCGGTTTCCCGTTCACCATGCGGGTCGAAATCACGCCGCCATTCCGGAGAATCGACTGCTCGCCGTAGTTCGCGAGATACAAGTCCAGGTCGCCATCGCCATCTACATCCGCCATCGCCATCGAGTGCGTTCCCGCCTTGGCGCTCAAGCCCGCCGCCGCAGTCATGTTGGTGAAACGCCCCTGTCCTTGATTGAGGAAGAACGCATTTGGCCCGCCCAACATGCCGACCAGCAAGTCGAGCTGTCCGTCGCCGTCGACATCCGCGAACGCCACGCCCTTGGACGCAGAGTTCGTTCCGCAACCCACGCCCACTGCGTCCGTCACATCCTGAAACCGCCACTGGCCTTGATTGCGGAACAACCTGTTGTTGCCGTCCGTGTTCGCGAAATAGAGATCGCACAAGCCGTCCCCGTCGAAATCTCCGGCAGCCACGCCGCAGCCGTTGATCAGATTCTGGTTCCCCTCTGCCCGCGCGTAGGACATGGAGTTGGTGAAGCGCACGCCGGTCTGTTCCGGCTTCAAGAGGGTGAAGCCTGCCTTGCCGCTGGTCCCGATGGATAATTCAGCCTCGCGAAAACCTATGTGCTGCGTCCAGCGCAGCACCTGAGACTGGGCGGCCAAAGAGGACAGCAGGATCGTCAGGGCACAGATCACGTCTATGCCGCGCCGGTGGCACGAAGATAGATTCATCGGAGTCGTTGGGACTGAGAAGTTGTTACCAAATCGTCACTATAATGGCAAGTTCGTCCTCTTCGTCGGAGCGGGGTTTCATGACTTCAGCCCGTCCTTGGTTTCCATGTCCCTCCGTTGATTTGCTAGTAAGTCGCGCGGCCGCCGGAGAGATCGAACACCGCCCCGGTGCTGAAGGAGCAATCATTTGAGCAGAGCCATGCAACGAGCGCGGCGGCTTCCTCCTTCTGGCCAAAGCGGTCCATCGGAATCTTCGACCGCATGTAATCGATGTGCTGCTGGCTGCACTGCTTGAGGATGTCCGTCTCGATGACCGCCGGTGTGATGCAGTTCACGAGCACGCCAGCTTTCGCCAGCTCTTTGCCGAGCGATTTGGTCAAGGCGATGACCCCGGCCTTGGCCGCGCTGTAGTGCGACGCGTTCGGGTTGCCTTCCTTGCCGGCAATCGACGCGATGTTCACGATGCGCCCGTAACCACGTTCGCGCATGCCCGGCACCAGCACGTG
>CAMCCU010000593.1 GCA_945872975.1 Pedosphaera parvula Ellin514 | reverse complement strand
GCCAAATGTTTAATCCGCATCTGATTGGGTTCGGGTTCAAATTAGGCTGTCGTTCCTCAGAAAAGCGTTAACGGAATATTAGGCTTTCCTAATGTCGAAAGGGTGAACTGCGACGCTCAGCGAGCAATTGTTGGGAGGGCGAACGCTCTCCGAAGGGAGCAATCATGACGCAGAATTTGAAACCTCTAATCGGCTCCTTCAAGCTTGTGCAAAGAGGGTAGGATTGATGTATGGTATCCGGTGATCCAACTTCCGGGCCAGACACCCGATACCCTGCCCATGGTTGGATTCGAGAACGAACAGCATGTTTTGGACATCCCAGTGAAACCAGTCTATCAGCATGGCATCTTGAACCGGCTTCAGCCTGAGTGCAGCTTGAGGTTCGCGCGCGTGGCGATGGTGTTGTGTTGTCTTGCCTGGCTTACCGCATCGCAGGGCAACGCGCAGGATACGCCGGAGAAAGTGTTTCTCCATGAGACTTCGGTCTCCGTGGAGACAGCACCACTTCAAGCGGCGTCTTCTTCGGCGCAATCGAGGTTGGTCCGCCTAAACCGATCAGCCGGCGCGCGACTGGCTGCTTCCCTTGCAACACGACCTCTGCGTCTGATTTTGAATCTCACCGGCAATGAGGAATACGAGGCAGTGTTTGAACGACGCAAGTTACTGCAACCCGGAAGAGTGTTGTGCATAGGACGAGTAGAAGGCCGGCCCGGCAGCTACGTTACGCTCGCGCTTTCCGGTGAAGCGGTCGCCGGATCGGTTTTCATTCCAGGTCGGGGAATGTTTCAGATTCAATACGCGGGCAACGGCACGCAACGCATCGTTGAAACGGACGGCAACCATCTTCCTTCGTGCGGCCGGAAACCGCGTGCCTTATCGATTGCGGACAGCTTTGTGACCGAAAGCCTGATGATTCAGGCGGCGAGTGCGCCCGCTGCTCCGACCAATAACATCATCGATCTGTTGGTCGTCTATACGGCTGCAGCCAGGAATGGGGCCGGCGGGACGAACGGAATGAACGCGCTCATCGACGCGGCGGTCGCTGAGGCGAACCTCGCGTTCGAGAACAGCGAAGTGAACGCGGAGTTGCGCCTGGTGCATCGCGTGGAGGTGAACTATAGCGAGACGGGCAACATCAACGAAGATCTGGATCGGCTGGAGGATCCTGATGAGGATAGTCCGCTTTCCATCGTGCATCAACTGCGAGGCGAACACCGGGCTGATCTGGTTTGCATGATAACAGAAACGACTGGCGGTCCGTTCGGACTGGCAAACCAGATGCGTGAATCGGATGTGGAGTTTGGAGTGAAGGCCTTCAGCATCGTGCAGCGACAGTATGCCATTTCCTACCAGGCTTTGGCCCATGAGATCGGCCACAATATGGGCTGCCAGCACGATCGTGAAACAAGCCCCGGCGGTGGCATCTATGATTACTCGCACGCCTATCGCTTCGAAGTGGACGGAGTGCTCTACCACACGGTCATGGCGTATCAGCCGGGCTTGCCGATCCCTTACTTTTCCAACCCGGACGTTCTCTTCCTTGGAGTGCCGACGGGGATCGCGGAGCCATCCACCAATTCCGCCAACAACGCCAAGACGCTCAAGCGCACTGTATCCACCGTGGCGCGTTTTGATTCCACTGTCCGGGTGGGCCGCCCGCCTCAAGTCTCGTTGCTGACGCCGACGAATGGCGCGGTGTTCACCGTCCCTGCGGCGATCGAAGTTACGGCGCGAGCCAGCGATCCCGACGGCACAGTGATCAAGGTGGAGTTCTACATCAACGGCACGAAAGTGAATACGCTGACGGAGCCACCGTTCGCCATGTTGTGGACGAATAGCACGCCTGGCACCTACTCCTTCCGCGCGGAAACTCAGGACAATACTGGCTGGGAGGTTTTCAGCCCCCGCGCGTTCGTGACGCTTGTTTTACCGCCCCCAGTCATTGATGCGTCGGCATCCCATCCGCTCGCGAACGGTGCGTTTCAATTGCGGGTGCGTGGCGTCGATGGTCAGGCATTTCGGCTTGAAGCCTCGGAGGATCTTGTCGGCTGGAATTTCTTGATGACCGACAGCTTGATCGGGGAAATCTTCGATTACCCCGACGATACGGCGACCAACTTCACCAAGCGGTTTTATCGAGCGCTTCCGGTTCCTTGAGAGGCATCACGGAGCGATTGAAACGCGGTAGAACCGGCCCGCCTCCGTCGCGAAATCCGGGTCGGAGAAATGGAGCAGCCCATCTACCACCCAGTTCGTCGATAGCGGCCGCCATTGCGCCATGTCACCGCTACACCAGATGATGTAGTTGGTATGTATCGGGCCAATGGCCTCGAACAAGAAAGCCCCCTGGGCAGTTACGCCCCCGACAATGCGCAGTTCGACCGCCAACGGTTCTCGCACCGTCACGCGCGCAATCGCACTGGTGACACTGCCAAAACCGTTGGTGACGGCCAGATGGTAGTGTCCCGCATCTTGGCCCTGCACATTTCGTAGCGACAAAGTTGAAGCGGTGGCGTCGGGCACCGGGACGCCATCCTTCCACCATTGAAAACTGAATGGAGGAGTGCCAACCAACTCGGCGCGAAGCACGGCATTGCTGCCCACGATGATCGAAACATCCGACGGCTCCACCGCAAATGCCGGTGGTGAGTTAGGAAGATAAATCGTAATGGTCGCCTGCGCCGTGGCGGGGACCGGGTAATTCAAGTTGCCGGCCACCAAAGTCACCACGTAAGTGCCGGAGACGATCGGGATGCCCGAGAGGTAACCTGCAGCTCCGATGTTCGTGTTGATCGTCAGGCCCGGTGGCAGCGGAATGCAGTTAAAATAGTTCCTGACAAAGTCCGAGCCCGGGTTGCTCACACTGATACGGTAGCGGAAGGCCTGGCCCATCGGCTCGGCGACGTCAAAGGTCGGTGTGCCGACGGGTGTGGCACCGGAATACTTGACCAAGCCGCTCACGCCGTCCGAGGCGCCGGAGACCGCATCGTAACTGCCGAGCAAGGCAATCGCGCCAGCGATCCATGTCGAAACGCAGACCCAGCTTGAGGGCACACCAGCCCCGGCAACCACCGCCGTCCGGCAGATGGGCAACAGCTGGAGAAGCGCTGCGAGAATAAGGGAGGCTGTCTTCACAACTGGAGCATCCTACCCGATTTGAAATTCATGGCGAGCCGTCTTTTGCTTTCTTAGTTACATCCGCAGCCACCGCCGCCCACGCTGCGTCCGCCATTGGACGCCTCACGCGAGAACCACATGTGCTCGCGAAGCGCCAGAGTCACCGGATCACGATCCGGACGCATGGAGGAATGAGCCAAGGTGTCACGTTCCCAAGGCGGAACGTTGGCGCAGCCCGCCGTGA
>CAMCCU010000592.1 GCA_945872975.1 Pedosphaera parvula Ellin514 | reverse complement strand
CTCGGCCTGCTCGCGCTTGGCATCGTCATGCTCGTCAGCGCCAGCACCGGCCAGCAGGAAGCCCGCTACCTGATCATGCAGCCCATTTGGGCCGGCGTCGGCCTCGCCGCGCTCCTCACCGCCGCATCCGGCGACTATCGCTGGATTAAGAAATTCTGGTGGGCGCTCTTGCTCCTCGCGGTCGTGCTCCTGGCGCTGGTCTGGGTGCCGCACGTCGGCATCATGAAGAATGGTGCGCGCCGCTGGATCGGCACCGGCAGCTTTCGTATGCAGCCATCCGAGCTCGCGAAGCTCGCGCTCATCATCGCCATCGCGTGGTACGGCGAACGGTTCCAGCGCCACATGGGAACTTTTACGCGCGGCGTGCTCATCCCTGGCGTTGGCATCGGCTCCATTCTCTTGCTCATCTTCAAGGAACCCGACGTCGGCACCACGCTCCTCCTGGCGGGCGTCAGCGCCGTGATGCTGCTCGTCGCCGGACTCCGCTGGCGCTACGTGCTGCCGCCGCTCGTCGCGGGGCTCATCGGTATTACTGCCTTCGTTGCCCAGGACTCCGTCCGCTCGCAACGCGTCTATGCCTGGCTGCATCCTGAGGAGACGCGGCTCGACAAAGGCATGCAGACTTACCAGGCCGTCGCCGCGCTCGGCAGCGGCGGCATCCAGGGCGTCGGGCTTGGCGAAGGCCGGCAAAAGCTTGGCTTCGTCCCGGAACACCACACCGACTTCATCTTCTCCGTGATTGGCGAGGAGCTCGGGCTGGCCGCGACGCTGTCCGTCATTGTCGCGTTCATGGTCATCTTCATCTGCGGCGTCTATATCGCGTGGAACGCTGCGGACACGTTCGGCATGTTGATCGCCACCGGCATCACGTTCCTCATTGCCATGCAAGTTGTCATCAATCTGGGCGTCGTGACCGGCTCGCTGCCGAACAAGGGCTTGGCGCTGCCGTTCATCAGCTACGGCGGCTCGAACCTCGTCATCATGATGGGCTGCGTCGGTCTGCTGATAAACATCGGGCGCCACGCCGCCTGCAACTTAACGTCCCGCAGCAGTGTCATGGACATGGATGAACTCGCTGCGCCGCAGAATGCGTGAGGTGACTAGGAACAGAAAATGTAGAGGCTTGGCGGTTGCCATGACGGTTGCCGCAGGTGCGATTTGCTTGTCGGGTTGTGCCACCCAAACTGTTATCGAAGACGCTCGTTATCCTCAATCGACTGATGCGGCTCCTTGGGCAAACTACCTCTTGCTACCACTCACCCTTCCTTTTGATGTCGCGACGTCGCCAATTCAGATGCCAATATATTTCAAGCGGAGTCACGGCATTCACGATCATCTTGGAACTTCAGTAGTGAAGACAAACGGTACGACGAAACCTTGAGACGTTCTAAATGAAATCTTCGACGACCTCCAAACCCCTCGTCGCCATCGCCTGTGGCGGAACGGGCGGACACCTCTTCCCCGGCGTCGCCGTGGGCGAACAACTCCTCCTGCGCGGCTGCGACGTCACGCTGCTCGTCTCGCCGAAGGAAGTGGATCAACAGGCCGTCACCTCGGCGCGCGGCATGGGCGTCGCCACC
The DNA here is from genome assembly GCA_945872975.1 of Pedosphaera parvula Ellin514. Classification (GTDB taxonomy): domain Bacteria; phylum Verrucomicrobiota; class Verrucomicrobiia; order Limisphaerales; family JADJPG01; genus JADJPG01. The sequence continues at coordinate 1,801 of CAMCCU010000592.1, read as the reverse complement.
TTGCCCGCCGTCGGCATGACGCGTGGCAAGTTCCTTAACTTCGTCGCCGGCTTCTGGAAATCCTATCGCGCCGCGAAGAGCCTTTTCCGCGAACGCACACCGCAAGCCGTCCTCGCGATGGGCGGCTTCACCAGCGCGCCGCCGGTGCTCGCCGGTCGCGCGTGCGGCGCAGCGACCTTCCTGCACGAGTCGAACACCATTCCCGGCAAGGCCAACCGCTGGCTTGCGCACTTCGTGGACCAGGCCTTCGTCGGCTTCCCGACCGCCGGTGCGCGGCTGCGGCATAAGAACATTCTCTGCACTGGCACGCCCGTGCGTCCGCAGTTTCAGCTGGGCGAACCCGCCTCGTGCCGCATGGCGCTCGGTCTCGCGCCGGAACATCCGGTCGTGCTCGTCATGGGTGGAAGCCAGGGCGCGTCCGGCATCAACGATCTCGTCCTCCAGGCGTTGCCCGCGTTGCTGAAGGTCTCGCCTCAGCTCCAGTTCATCCATCTCACGGGCGCGAACGATGTCGCCAAAGTTCAGGCCGGCTACGCGGCTCAACATGCCAAGGCTGTCGTCCGCCCGTTCCTCAGTGAAATGGAACTCGCGCTCGGCGCGGCGGATGTCGCGGTGAGCAGGGCAGGGGCTTCATCGCTCGCCGAGATTGCTGCGATGCGTCTGCCGTCGGTCCTGATTCCGTATCCCATCGCGGCGGATGATCATCAGCGTCACAACGCGAACGCCTTCGTCGAAACCGGCGCGGCGCTCCTGCTCGAACAACACGGCGCAACCGGCGACGCACTGGCTGCGCAGCTCCTCGGCCTGCTTACGAACGCCGCCGCGTATGACGTGATGAAGACGGCGCTGGAATCCTGGCATCGCGCGGACGCCGCCGAAGCCATCGCCGAACGGATGCTCGCCTTGATGGAAGCCAGTTACGGCGGGCGTTGGAAGCGAACCGAGAAGCCGAACGAATCCGGTTTCCGCGTGTTGCGTCAGGCAGTTCCAAATATTTAGACCCAATGGTCCCATTGAACTCAGCTCAAATTGGTCAACTGCTGGAGACGGCGTCGCCGGGCTCGACGGTTTACCTCGTCGGCATCGGTGGCTGCGGTGTGAGCGGGCTCGCGCATCTGCTGCTCGATCTCGGCTTTCGCGTGGTGGGCTCCGATCTCGCGGCGAACGAAGAGACGCGTCAGCTCGCGGAACGCGGCGCGACGATTCATCTCGGTCATCACGCGGAACAGCTCGCGGCGGCGCACCCGATCCTTGTCGCCTATTCGTCCGCCATCCGGCTGGACAATCCTGAACTCAAAGCCGCCGAGCGTTTGCAGATTCCTCTGGCGCGTCGCGCTCTGCTGCTGGCGGCGCTCGTCCATCGTCAGCGCGGCGTCTGCGTGGCCGGCATGCACGGCAAGACCACGACCTCGGCGCTGCTCGCCTTCGCGTTGGAGAATCTGGGAGCGAATCCGAGCTATGCCATCGGCGCGCTGGTGCCGCAGCTCGCGCGTCACGCGCGCTTGTCTGTTGCTTCCGAGAATCTCTTCATCGCCGAAGCCGACGAAAGCGACGGCACGCTGTCCGAGTTCCGGCCGCAGCACGCCATCGTGCTGAATGTCGATGCCGAGCATCTCGACTTCTACGCGAACCTCGACGCCATCTGCCGCGAGTTCGCGAACTTCGCGCAGCAGACGCACGACACGCTGGTCTTCTGCGCGGACGATCCGCGTCTGGCGGAACTCTTCGCCCGCCGGCCCGGAGCGATCTCCTACGGTTTCCATCCGCTGGCGAACTATCGATTGGTCGTCACGTCGGCTGC
>CAMCCU010000591.1 GCA_945872975.1 Pedosphaera parvula Ellin514 | reverse complement strand
CGGCCTTCGGAGCGATTGCCGACCTGCACAAAGCCGAGCTTGGTGAAGGTGCCGTTGCGATAGGCGAAGGCTTGCGGCAACGCGCCGCCTTCGATCACCGAGCCGGTGATATCACCTGCGTTGTTAATGCCGTAGGCGTAGCTGGCGGTGCCGCTGGCCGCGCCGAGATCGGTGAGCGTGCTGCCGTCGAGAACGCCGTTGAAGCGGAAGGCGCGTCCATCGGCGCTGGAGTTGCGGCTGGCGTAGCCGGCGACTTGTCCCTGTTCGTTGATGCTCATGCCGAAGCTGGTGGACCAGCCGGGCAGCGTGCCGATGTCGCGCACGGCGTAGGCAGGCTTTGGAATGACGGCGAGCTCGAAGGTCCGGCTCGCCGAGTCACCCGGAGTGTCGCGCACAGAGACGGTGACGACGACGTTTCCGATTTCGCCTTTGGCCGGGACGATGTAGAGGGTGCGGTTGATGCCATTGACCGTGGTGACCCAGTTGGTCTGGATCGGAACGGTGCCGCCGGATTCGAAGACAACGGTGACGGAGAGATCGGTCTTCACTTGATTGGCGTCCGAATCGTTGACGACGAACGCGATTACGTTGGTCGTGTCCTCGATGATCAACTGATCGGGAATCGCGCTGATGGTCGGGATGTCGTTCACGTTGGCGACGTTGATGGAGACGGTCGCGCCCTTCGCGAGCCCGGTGCTGTCGGTCACGCGGTAATTAAAACTGTCCGGCCCAATGTAGTTCGTCGCGGGGGTGTAGATGATCGGGTTCTCGGCGGTGACGTGGAGACTGCCGCTGGTGCGGCTCAGTGTGCCGTGTTGAGGGAGCGAGTCGAACGTGTAGGTGAGGCTCGTCGTCACCGGGCGACCGTCCACGTCGAGACCGGTCAGGTAGATGGGTGTCGCGGTGTCTTCGTCCACGGTGTAGCGATGAATACCGAGACCGCCGTTGATGCCGTTGTTATTCCCCCAAGTCGCGCCGCTTCTGAGGTAGCCGTCCTGCGGCCCATCCTGTGTGCTGATGCTGGGGGCGGAATCGTAGGCGATGATGCCCGAGCCTTCATCGAAGCGGTAGTAGGCGCGCAAGCCCGGCTCATTGCCGATCAGCGGGACGGTCATCGTGCGCCGGATGTCGCTCTCCGTGCGAGCGGTGTTCCATACGCGGACATCGTCGATGCGGCCGGCCCAGTATTCGCCGGCAGTTCCGTATTGGCGGCCGATGCGAAACTCGCCGGCGGCGGGGTTGGCGACGCCGGAGCCGATGGAGGCCACGAGCACACCGTTGGTGTAGAGGAACGCGCCGCCGCCGGATTTCACGACGGCGAAGTGGGTCCAGACGCCGACCGGGAACAAAATGTTACCGGGGTTCTGCCACGTGTCGCCGGCGCGCAGAATGCCGTTGTTCATACCGATGTAGAACGCGTTGCCACCAGTGCCCTGCGAGAGAATCTCCCGCGTACCGGTCGTGCCCGCATTCGCGAAGGCCCAGGCTTCCACGGTGAAATCTCCGGAGGTTGGAATCACCGGCCCGGGCGAGACGGCGACGAAATCGTCCACGCCGTCGAGTTGCAATGCGCCCGTCGTGCCCGCCGTTGGGGAGTCGGACACCGGATTCACGACGAGCACAAACGTGTTCGTGGTGCGGAGAACGCCGTCGCTGGCGATGACGGTGATGTTCGCCGAGCCGTATTGATTCGGGATGGGCGTCAGAACGAGCGGACGCAAGCCCGAGAAGTCCAGCGAGCCCGCCACCAGAATTCCTGAGCCACCGATCAACTGCGGGTTGTCCGACGAGGCCGTGACGGACAGGACTCCGGGCTCCTGCTCCAAGTCGAAGGCCGAGAGCGTTCCATAGAATGTTTGATCCTCATCCATAGTGACACCCCCCGGAACTTCAAGCACCGGCGGCGATGCGATGAGGGTGAAGTTAATGCTCGAAGCACCCGCGTAAGTGGTGATCGAAGCGGGCAAGAAGGTCATGCCGCGTCCGCTGGGAATAACTGTCGCGTTGTTGGCGCCGGACAGGAGGCGCTGCGTGAACCCGGAGCCGTTGAGCGTGCGCAAGGACAAGTCGTAGGCGCCGGAATTTGGGTTTGCGACCGCCCATGAAGCATCGCTGGTGCTGCCGGGCGGTTGCTGGACATTGATTTTGATGGCGCTGTAAAAGGCTGCCTTACGGGCGGGATCAAAAGCCACTGTGGTGGAGTTTGACGTGGCGATGGTGCCGAGGATGGTGCCCTGGTTCACTCTGATGATCGTTGGGACACCGCCCGGGATGTCGGTAAACGCAGAGGTGAAGCTGCTTACACGCGGATGTGTCGGGGTGGAGCGAAAATTTTTCCCGATGCCCGCGTTGAAGTTCCCGTTCGCGTCCGTGATCACGGGAGGCACCGTCAACACCAAGGTCCAGCTTGTGAAGGTGCCGGCGGAACCCGAGCCGCTGGGGAGATCGCGCACGACGAGCTTCCAGAGGCCGGTGCGCGGTTTGCCATTCAAGATCGCAAGCGACTCAAAGCTGTTGGCCGCAGCGACGCTGTACGTGGGATTGTTGTAGGCGAAATTGTCCGAGTTGGCTTTGCGCAAGATGACTGCGGTGCCATCAGGATGAATCAGCGTAATCTCCAAATCACCCGCCCGAGGATGAGTGATGATGGGGCGCACGGTCAGGCCGGAGATGAAGCCCGGTTCATCGAACTCGCGCCTGGATTCGATTCCGACATTCGAGTTGTTCGGGATGTTGCCTGCGCCAGACGTCGTGTCGTACTGCTTCGTCTCTCCGGGAAAGATCACCACGCCGGGAACGCCGAACGTTCCGGAAAGCGCCTGCCCGGTCAGTGGACCGTAGCGCACCGCAGCGTCAGGCATCACAAAGTTGCCGCTCGTGCCGATCACGCGGCGATCGAAACCGTCGATCAAGTGATTGGCCTTGGTGAAGCTGAACCGCCACTCGAATCCCGAGCCGAGCGATGCGGCGTTGAAGGTCCCGGAGTAATTGCCGTTCGCATCAGTAGTGGTGGATCCGCCGCCGCCACTGGCCCCGCCGTTGTTTGGACTGAGCGTCCACGACACTCCCACGCCCGCCAGACCCGTGCTGTTGCCACCAGACACAACGCTCCCCGAGAAGGTCGGGAAGGTCAGTTGAGCCAGACCGCTGGAGACGAACGCCAGCAAAAGCGCGACTACGAGAATGATCACACGGGTAGCAAATGCTGAGGCAATACGCCCGCCCTCACCCCGGCCCTCTCCCCCGAGGCTAATCATTGCGCACATCTTGTCTCGATGAATTATTCGTTTGTACTTGTACTTCATGCATTGATGTATTCTATGACGGGATGCTTAAAACCTCTGCATCCTCGTTTGGTCCCGTGCCGACTCCGCCCGCCGACTGGGCCGTCACCGA
>CAMCCU010000590.1 GCA_945872975.1 Pedosphaera parvula Ellin514 | reverse complement strand
GCAAGTGACGCTGGCAATTGAAATCCCAAAGCCCAAGCCAGAGATCGAAATGCTCCGGCTGAATGCCGAGCCGCAAATGCGCGGCGCCAAATCCGCCGGAGTAGCGGGACGGCCCGCCGGTTTGCAGAACCCAGAACTCGCCAATCTTCGCCAGATGCGCTGGCCAGTCGTGAATGCGCGCGTTGAAGATCGGGCCAAGCACCGCGTGTTGCCGGACATCGACGTAGAACGTTCGCAACAACTCCGCGATGCCTGCATGCCCGCCCAATCGCTCGTAGAGTGAGGACATATCAGTTCGTTTGAATCATGAAGGTAAGGACGACGAACTCAGCCGGCTTGAGAGGAGCGAAGCCCACCTGAAATCGCAGCCGACCATTCGCGATGTCGTCCGTCGTCATGGTCGAGCGATCACACTTCACGAAGAATGCCTGCGATGGTTTGGACCCCTGAAACGCGCCGTCGCGGAACAGCTGATTCAGAAACGCGCCGACGTTCAAACGAATGTTTGCCCAGAGCAGCTCATCGTTCGGCTCGAAGACGGCCCACTGCGTGCCGCGTTGGATGCTTCCCTCGATGAAGAGCGCGAGCCGGCGCACAGGAATGTATTTCCATTCGGAGGCCAGCGAGTCCGCGCCCATGGTCGTGCGCGCACCCCAGACGACATATCCGGCGCGCGGCTGCTTCCGCAGGCAATTCAGTCCAAGCGGATTCAGAAGGCCCTGCTCGGCGTCAGAGAGAGCCAGCGATAATTCCGCCACGCCATCCAACGTCGCCTCCGTTCCCGCCGGCGCCTTCCACACACCGCGCAAGACATCCATTCGCGCGAACACTCCCGCAACGGCACCACACGAAGGGAAAGTTTCCACCGCATCGCCGCGCAAGGGATTCGGATAACGCAGGCGCGGAAAGTAAACTGCGGCGTTCGCGCTGCGCAGGGCGCCAGCGTTCATCGCCTGGGCTGCTTCGTGAGCGGAGGTCCAGCGCCTGTCGCCATCGAGAATCAAGAAGGCGCGCTGCTCCTCGCACAAGTCGGCGGCGGCTTGAGCCACGGTGGCGTCCACGTTTTGCTCCGCGTTGTAGGGTGGAATGCAGAGGAGATTAAACAGGTCGGCCTTGAGCAATGCGTAGAGGCCGGTTCGATTCTTCCTGCGCGTGGCGCCGAGCAGATCCGAGGCTTTCAACTGTCCACCGCGACCGACGCGAACGATCAAGGCTTCGCTGCCGCCGTTGAGAAAGAAGTCGCGAACGGCAAAGCCAAGGTAGCTCCGCAGCCAGAGACCACCGAAGAGCTGCTCAAACTCGGCGAAGCTCCGAACCCGCGTGGGTTGATGATACTTCCCTCGCCGCGCGGTGCCGACGAATGCCGTCACCGAAGTTGCCACGCCGGAGATGTTCCGGACTCCCGAAGGAATCTCCTGGAGGTAAACGCCCGGCATGATGTATTCGGGCGCACTCATCGCCTGCGACCCCCGCCAAAGAAGGAGCCAAGCAGCCCGCGAACAATCTCGCGCCCGACCGAGCTGCCGATCGTTCTCACGGCGCTCTTCGCCATCGTGGTGGCAAGCGATTCAGGCTCACGTCCACCGCGAGAACGTGGTGCGGGTGATGAACTGCCACCGCCCAGGCCGGACAATAGCGAGCCGAAGAACCCCGGCTTCTCCCCGCCCGCCGGTGGTATTGAAGGCGAAGCCGACGTCGCCGCGTGCGCGCCTTTCAATCGCTCGTAGGCAGATTCCCGATCTACCGCGTTCTCATACACCCCGTAAACCAGTGAGGATTGAATAATCTGCTGACGCTGCTGCGGATTGATGGGACCGATTTGACTCCGCGGCGGACAGATGAACGCGCGTTCCACGATGCCCGGCTGGCCGCGTTCATCGAGCATGGAGACGAGCGCCTCGCCCACCGCCAGCTCGGACAACGCCGCTTCCGTATCGAGCTTGGGGTTCGTCCGAAAAGTCTCAGCGGCGCTGCGAACCGCCTGCTGATCCCGGGGCGTGAAGGCGCGCAACGCGTGTTGCACCCGATTGCCCAATTGGCCGAGGACGTTGTCAGGAATGTCCCGGGGATTCTGCGTGACGAAATAAACGCCAACACCCTTCGACCGGATCAGCCGCACCACCTGCTCGATCTTCTCCAGCAACGGCGCAGGAATATCCGCGAAGAGCAGATGCGCTTCATCGAAGAAAAACACGAGCTTCGGCTTCGGCAGATCGCCCGCCTCCGGAAGTCGCTCGAACAGCTCCGAGAGCAGCCAGAGCAGAAACGTGGCGTAAACCTTCGGCGCCAGCATCAAACGATCTGCGCTCAGAATGTTCACTACACCGCGACCGGCGGAGTCGGTTTGGAGCAAGTCGTCGAGGTTCAGCGTCGGTTCACCGAAGAACTTGTCCGCGCCCTGATCGTCGAGCGCGAGCAGATTGCGCTGGATGGCGCCGATGCTGGCGGCGGAAATATTGCCATACTCCGTGGTGAACTGCGCGGCGTTGTCGCCGACGTATTGCAGCATGGCGCGGAGATCTTTTGAATCGAGCAGCAGCATCCCGTTTTCGTCGGCGATGCGAAAGACCAGGCTGAGCACGCCCGCTTGCGTGTCGTTCAACTGGAGCAATCGACCCAGCAGCAGAGGGCCCAGCTCGCTGATGGTCGAGCGGACGGGATGGCCGGCTTCTCCGAAAACATCCCAGAATGCGACAGGACATCCGCCGAAGGTGAATCCATCGAGCTTGAGTTGCCGGATGCGCTCCTGAACTTTCGACGACGTTCCACCAGGCTGGCTGATCCCCGCGAGATCGCCCTTCACGTCCGCCATGAAGACCGGCACGCCGAGATTGCTGAAACTCTCCGCGAGCACCTGCAAGGTGATGGTCTTGCCCGTGCCGGTGGCACCCGCGATCAAGCCATGGCGGTTGGCCATTTGAGGCAAAAGGAAAAGGTCAGAGGCAGCTTTGGCGATCAGGATCGGCGGCGTAGTGCTCATGGTTCAAGGACTAAAGCTCCCGCGCCGGCGCGCCGTCAATCCAACGTTGTCGGGCATGGGCACCAACGCGGTCAAAGCACCTTCCGCTGCGCCCATTTTCGCCCGGTGGCCAGCGCGGCGAGCGTTTGCTTCAACCGGCGCTGCTGAGTTTCAGGAAGCTTCGCCGTCGTCAGCCACACGAGGTATTCGCGCTGGCAGCTCGGGGAGAGCTTCTTGAAACTCTCCGCAGCGGCACGGTGTTTCTTGTCCGCGAGAGCCTTCTTGAAATACGCGGGCATCGGCCAAGGCTTCCGCTTCACCTTGGGCGCGGGCGCGATCATGGGGTCGGCGTCCAGCTCCACGGCGGCGCGGAGCAAGGCGCGCAACGCAGCACGGTCCAACGTGTCGAGCGAGGTGATGCGAACGGAACGGATGTTCGTATT
>CAMCCU010000589.1 GCA_945872975.1 Pedosphaera parvula Ellin514 | reverse complement strand
AAAGCTCGTCCCAGGAAGTCACCTGATAAATCAGAGCGCCTCCGCCGCCGCCCAATGCCTCGTCGTAGTGGTAGTCGAAGCTTCCACCCAGCATGATTTCGTTGCTGAAGCTGGCTCCAATAAACTGGCTGCTGCCGGACAGCTCCATTCTCGCGTTGGGGGCGTAAACAGTACCAACAAAATCTGCAGTGCCGCTGTAGTTGATCAGAACATTCTCAGTCCCACCATAATAGGTGAAATTCGCGGGATTGCCGGTGCCATTGAGAATGCCGCGGCCTCCTACGGTGGCAGACTTCCTCACGTACAGCGTCAGCTTGGCGCCGGGCGCAATATGGAAACCGGCACTACCACCGATGCGGAGAGTGTCATCGATGATCAACGTGGCGTTCCCCGTGACCATTATCGTCTCGGCACCACTCAAGCCAAGGCTTCCCAGCCAATACTTGTCGCTTCCCAAGACGTAGTCGTAGGTTGTCCCGCCCACCTTGCCACTGCCAGGCGTGGAGGTGCCAGCGGCAGTTGGGAAACTGATGTTAGTGAAACTCCCGGAGAAATCTGTGATATGCCATCCGGGCTGGGCGGTGCCCGCGTTCGCGTGATCCGAAGTCCAAGCAATGGAACCGGCGACGGCCGAAGAACCAATTTTGAGCCCCGCGCTGCTTCCTGTCTTAATCTTGCCATTTACAACTGCAGAGCCGGAAAGCTCAAACGACAGCGGGTCGGTAGATATTGTGCCGAGGCTTCCATTATCCTTGGCCTTGGCCGGATCGTACAATCCGCCGGTGCTGTAGGCCGGATTGGATGAATCAAAGCTGTCCGTCCGCACAGAGCCGCTCACAAGAACCTTTCCCCTGGCTACCATGCCGCCGATCCCTGAATTCTTCGCCTCGGTGTTAACCCGAACCGCGCGGGCCAGCCGGTTGGACTTAGTCGGCAGAAACACGGATGCAGTGGAGACAACCACCGGAGCCGCAGTGTTCGTGGTGATCGTGATCAAATACCAGTCGCTCCCGAGAGAGCGCTTCTTGGAATACTGGCCGCCACTGAGCGTCCAGCCGTTGGCGTTCCAGGTGCCGGAGCTTCGGTTGAGTTGCGCCATCGCCTCTTCCACGCCCGCCTCCGCGACCACCAGAGCCTTGTTCCAGACGCCGGAGCGCACGGTGGTTTGATTATGAAACGAGGAAAGGGACAGCGCCGCCACGATCGCGATACCCAACACGCCGCCGATAACCACGGCGGTGAGCAAGATACCCCCGCGCTCGCCGCACCTAAACTGAGTTCGAGTGTTCATGTGCTTTTCTTACGGATGACGATACGGGCGGAATTCATCGTCCCCACCGCCAGTTTGCCGCCGTAATTCGTCCGCGACAGGCTCCACCGCAGGCGCACGATCTTGGCGTCGCTCGTCGTGGCCGAGGGAAACGCGTTATAGGTCGCGTTGGTCGCGTTGCGTTGATAGGTTTCAAACGACGCGCTGTCGCACTCCCGCAGAAACACCCGTGTATCCAGCACACTGCCCAGGGAATTGCGCTCCACACGCGTCAGCGTTCGATCAGTCGCGTTGACGGCGTAGGTCACCCGGTTGGAATTAACCTGCAGGGTGATGGAGTTGGTCGTCAGACCGCTCACGGAAGTCGCGCTCCGGATCTCCCGGCTCACGGTATCCATGGCCACACGGCTCTGCGCCTCGATCTCGATGTGATTCGTCACCATGGCCAGGCTCCGGGAAAAGTAGATGCCCAAAGCCGCGAGCACGACGGCGACGAGCGACGCCACCGCCATGGCGATCATCACTTCAAACAGCGTGAACGCCCGCGCCCCGGGCCTAGTAAACAAAGTTCTGCAAACCATAACGTGCGACATAGGTGGACATGCTGCGGCTCCGGCTCAACCCGCCATTGGTCCAGTTCAACGAAACCGTCACCAGCCGGACATCGTCGGCGTAGGACTCGGCCAGGCCGGAATTGACGATCGAGACCGCGCCGTTGAAAACAGGCGAACCATTGGTGAGAGCGTCGGTGCGGCCGCTGGCGTCGGGATAAATCGCCATCTGGAAGGTGGCCGGGATGTAACCCGCCGTGGTGAGCTTCTCCCACGAATAAAGCCGGAGCGTGTCCAGCCGCTCCACCATCACATGGGTGGCCTGCAACTCCTCCTCGGCCAGTTGCACCGTGCGCACGACCAACTGCATCCCACTAATCAACGCGACCGCGATTATGCCCACCACGAGGATGGCAATCACCGTTTCCATCATGGTGAAAGCGCGGCGGCACAGGAAGCGTCCGCCACCACGCAGGATCTGGCGGAACGGCGTCGTGTCACCGGATTGGATGTCGATCTTCATAGATAAGAAGCTCAACAGAAAGCTTCGACCACTCTTGCTATCGGCCTCTCCGGCGAGCCCTTAAGAGCGATTTTTCAGGATAAATTGGCATACCCGGTCCCTCTCCTTTTTCCCGGCTGTGCGGAAGGCGCAAAGTGACGGAGGCCCATTGCGAATATTTGGATTGCACCGACCGATGGAACATCTCCAATCATGGGGTGCCGGAATGAGGCTGTGGAGCACCAGTTCGTTCACTCGGAAATCCGCCCATTTTTCCAGGAACGAACCGGGCAAAAACTTTTTGGGCCAACGCTTTGATTCCCGTGGCGGTCGCTTCTTCAGCGCGGCATCTCGATACCCGCACCTCCTAGCCAGCCGTCGCCTGAATCTTCTTTTCGTCCGCTCACGCCCTGCGCGGGCTTTCCCGACGTTCCGCCGTGGTTGCACCCCCCGTCTCGTGGTTGAAAACCTTCCCGCTGTCCTTTCCGTCGCCATCCGCAGCGTCCCACCCAGCCATGGCCGCGTGCTCCGCGATTGATGCACTTGCCCCCTTTACCATTTCGGAATTCATCCGATTGACCTCCGGGCGGAACGCAACGCCGCACCGCCCCCCAAGTCATGGCAAGAAACATTCTAGCAGCCTGTCGGACTTAGGCTGTTTTTAATCAAAAACGACTGTTTTGGACCATCAAAACACCTTCGCCGAAAATCAGAATGCGCCAGATCAAATCGTGGAGCGTCGCATTTAGTACGCACACGTAAGTCCGACAGGCTCCTAGGCATCAGCTGGCTGCACGGTCGATTCCAGGCCGTCACCTCTTCAGGAGGTTCCGACGACAATCGATGGACTTCGCCCGCCGCAGTCAACAGCCCCCAGGAATTTGCTGCCGCCCTTTCAGACGCCGTTCGGGAAACACAGTTCCATGGCCGGCGCGTCGTCGTGGTAGTCGATCACCGCAATCTTCTCTTTCACGTCCAGGAAACGCCCCCGGCCAAGGGCAAGATGCTGGCTAAACTGCTCGCGCGGCTCGTCGCCCAGAACCAGTTCTTCGACGAAGCCGCCACGCATGCGCACATCG
>CAMCCU010000588.1 GCA_945872975.1 Pedosphaera parvula Ellin514 | reverse complement strand
TCCGACAACTTGACCGGGTCTACGGTGGGAACTTTGGTAGAGTTCGGGTGAGTCTGAGGCTCCTTGGGGCGCTGTGAGGCTGTTCGTTCCGCCTTGCTCGACTTCCGTGCCGGGGTTTTCCCTTTCTTTCCGGAGTTACTTGCCATAACTGATTTCAATGTGGGTCTGTCCTCCCTTTGGGTCAGGGAAAATTTTCGTAACGGCACACGTTCCGCAATCGATGAAATCCAGTCGAATCCTCCCGTCTGGCATCCAGTTCACTTTGACGGTTTCTCCATTGGGTCCCGAAAGTTTGTCCTGCTTTAATCGTTTGCTCATGCGACGATTATCTCCTTCGGTTCAGCGGCGTCAATGACGCGTGGGAAATGAAAGGAGCCAGAAATGGATGAGCGCTAACAATCACCACTCGAACGCCTCTTCCGAGAATGCTTTTTCTGCGTACGAGCTCTGTAAGGCGTCGGAGTTTCCGCCAGCACCGCTACCGCTTCCACCGCCGCGTGTGGCTTCAACTCGATCTGAAACCGGGCCTGGCCGAAGAGAGAACTGTTTTCATTCAGCAAGCGTGAAGCCGCCAGCTTGCAGTAGTCTGTGTCGAGTTCTACGCCAATGCTGTTCCGCCCGTGTTTCAGTGCAGCCACCATGGTCGTTGCGGTGCCGCAGAAGGGATCGAGCACAGTGTCGCCGGTGAACGAGAACATTTGCACGAGGCGCGAGGCGAGTTCGAGTGGATAGGGCGCGGGATGTTCCTTGGTCGAGGCACCGGTGATGGTCCAGAACTGCTGGAACCATTTATCAAATCTGTCCTTGGGAATCATGCTCAGTCGGCGCTGTTCCTCGGTGGGCTTCCGGTAGCCGCCCGGCTTGCGCTGCATGAGGATGAATTCGATGTCGTTCTTGATGATGGCGTTTGGCTCGTAGGGTTTGCCGAGGAACTTCGAGCCGTTGCTCACCTCGTAGCTGGCGTTGGAAATCTTGTGCCAGATGATCGGGTTCAAGTTGTCGAAGCCGAGCTTGCGGCATTGCACGCAAATGTCCGCATGGAGCGGCACGACGGTGTGGCGGCCATTGTTGTCGCGCCGGGACAGGCAGACATCGCCCACGACACACACGAGGCGTCCGCCGGGAACAAGGACGCGCAACGCTTCACTCCACACGCGCTCCAGTTCGGCGAGGAACTGGTCGTATTCCTTGATGTGACCCATCTGCCCCACGGAATCATTGTAGCGCTTGAGCGTCCAGTACGGCGGCGAGGTGACGACGAGATGGATGGATTCGTCAGGAATGAAGGAGAGATCGCGCGCGTCGCCCTGCACGAGGCGGTGCAACGTCGGGACGGCATCGATCAAATGCTGTTCTGCGCCGGCAAATTTCATAGTTGTTGACTCCGTTTCACGAAGGCCGCCACATGGTCCACAAGTGATTCGGCAAAGAGTTGAAAGGTCAGGTCGGGGGCCGGCTCCGAGTAACCGCCTTTCAAGCCCTTCTCGGAATTCGACAGGAGGAAGGCCGAGTGTTCGTAATGGCGTTCCAGAACCAAACGCCGGCAGAACAATTCGTAGCGTTTGGCGTACGAGGAATCCTTGAACTCGGGGAAGACTTTGAAGTGCGGTTCCTTGACGCTGACCGGGCGGGTGGAACTGGCGCAGTCTTCGAGCAGGAACATATAGCCAATCCATGGACGCACGCTGGAGATGAATGCGCTTTCGCGGTAGGCGGTCCAGAGGTCAAGAGCGGTGCCCATCGCTTCCTCGGTGCGGTTGTTAAAGTTGTTGCCGAACGAGGGGCCAACCTGGGATTTGGCCTCGATGGCGACGAGTAATTGTTGTTTGACCACGACAAGGAAATCCCATCGTTTGCTGGGGCGGAAGTAGCCGGGCAATTCCATCGAGTCCTTGTGGTAGATGTTCGCAGGATCGATACCGGCTTCGATCACCAACTTGGTCAGCAGGGCGATGAACCCGTCCATCTGCGCGCCGCCCGTGACGGCGCTGCGGAGTCCTTGATCGGAGCCGCCGGCGTCGCGCTGCTTCTGCGATTGGCTGGAACGGGTCTGCCAATAGAACTGCACGGCTTTACGCGTGTGTTTGGGCAGTTCGGTCAGGACGCTGGGTGTTGCCATCGCGACAAGATTAGCGGCGGTGTTCGGAGAACTGCAAACGGAAAGGGTTTTGCCATTTTCCAAGCCCACTCGCTCGGCGACTGGCGCAAAATGCCACCTCGTGACATCGTCGCACTCCTTCACTGCATTCCCATACACACTCTGAATCCAGCCGGTAATTCGCCGCAGTTTGAACCCGCGACGGATAACGGTGCTTTCCAGGGTTCCTCCAAGCGCCGGAGTGACGAATTTGGCGGCACTGTTTCCTAATCGTAACATAAACGACATTCTATCGTGACAGCTGTCCCCACATTCTCAACCCATACACAACTATGGCCACTCACTTTGAAGAATCGCTGCAACGGGACATCGACCGCATTCGCACCAAGGTCGGCGAAATGGCTGCGCTCGGTGAGCACGCCTTGCGCGACTGCGTGAAAGCGCTGACCGAGAAGAACCGGGTGCTCGCCTTCTCCATCATCCTCCGCGATCAACGCATCGACGAGCTGGAGAAGGAAGTGGACCGGCTCTGCCTCGAATTCATCGTCCGCCAGCAACCGGTGGCCGGCCCGCTGCGCATGGCTTACGCCACCATCCGCATCAACCTGGAGCTGGAACGCATCGGTGACTACGCGGAAAGCATCGCCCGCCAGATTCTTAAGCTCACCTCGATGAACGTGGACATCCCAGCGGAACGCTTCACCGAGATCGCGAACATCTCCATCCCCATGCTCCACGAGGCGGTGCAGGCTTTCGTGAATCAAGACCCGGCCCTCGCTCATGCTGCTGCGGAGAAGGAGGAACTGGTGGACGTGCTCAAGAGCAAGCTCAACGCGGACCTCATGAAGCTTAATCGCGAGGCCAAGATTCCGTTCGAGGCGCTGAACGCATTGATGATGATTGCGCGGCACTTTGAACGCGTCTCGGATCAGGCCAAGAATATCTGCACAGAAGTCCTCTGTATGTGTACGGGCGAATACAGCCGGCACAAGGGCACGGAGGCGTCACGCTTGATCTTCGTGGACCAGCGTAACTCCTGTCGCAGCCAGATGGCCGAGGCGATTGCCAACTCCCTGAACCAGCCCCAGTTCATCTTCGCCAGCGCGGGTCTGGAGCCGACGAGCGTCGATCCCAAGACCGTTTCATTCCTCAAGGACAAGGGACTGGACATCTCCAAGCAGGCGAGCAAAGCCATCGAACAGATTCCGAACCTCGACCATTACCAGGTCATCGTGGCGCTCGCGCCCGAGTCGAAGAAGGCATTTCCGAAAGCCCCGACCAAGGTGGTGTGTCTCGATTGGAGCGTGGCAGATCCCTCC
>CAMCCU010000587.1 GCA_945872975.1 Pedosphaera parvula Ellin514 | reverse complement strand
ACGCGACCGCGATAGCCGGTGTGCAGGCAGTGAGGACAACTGCCGGCTTCCCAGAGCGAAGGGGGGAGATCGCTGGGAAGAGTGACTTTGAGCCCGGCGAGTTTCGCCACGGGGTCGGCCACGGGCACGCGGCAGTTCGGGCAGAGCTTCCGAACGAGGCGCTGGGCGAGGATGCCGACGAGCGTTGGCGCAAGCAGGTAGGGCTCGACGCCGAGATCGATGAGACGCGGGATCGCGCCGATGGCGTCGTTGGTGTGGAGCGTGGAGAAGACGAGATGGCCGGTGAGCGCGGCGCGAATCATGAGCTGCGCGGTCTCAGTGTCGCGGGTTTCGCCGACGAGAATTACGTCCGGGTCCTGGCGCAGCAGGGTGCGCAAGCCTTCGGCGAAGGTGAGCTCAACGGCTTCGTTGATCTGGGTCTGGCGCACGAGCGGGAGCTGATACTCCACGGGATCTTCGAGCGTGAAGATGCTGTTCTCGGTGCCGTCGATCAGGCTCAACGCGGTGTAGAGCGTGGTGGTCTTGCCGCTGCCGGTCGGGCCGGTGACGAGGATGACGCCATGCGGACGGTCGAGCACGCTGCGGAAGCTTTGTTCAACCTCCGGATCGAACCCGAGCGCCTTGAGATTCAGCGTGATGTTGTTCCGGTCCAGGATGCGCATGACGATGCTTTCGCCGTACGCCGTGGGAAGCGTGGAGAAGCGCAGTCCGATTTCACGGCTGGCGACGCTGACATTTGCGCGGCCGCTTTGGGGGCGGCGGCTTTCTGCGATGTCCATGCCGCCGATGATTTTCAAGCGGGCGATGAGCGCAGGCTGGATTTCCTTGGGCGCGAGATAGCCGGAGGTGAGCACGCCGTCGCGCCTCATGCGGATGCGGACGATTTTCTCCTCAGGATGAATGTGGATGTCGCTGGAGCCGCTGGTGACGCCCTGGGCCAGGATGCGATCGACCAGCCGGATCATGGGCGCATCCTGCTCCGTGGTGTTGGCCAGCTTGTCGGAGCCGAGCTTGAGCAGCTCATCGATGATGTCTTCGATCGACTGGCCGCTGGCGTAGAGGCGTTCGATGGCGAGGAAGATGTCGCCCTCGGGAGCGGCGACGAGATTGACCTGGAGCCGCGTGACTTGTTCGAGAGCATCGAACGCGGTGACGTTCAGCGGATCGGAGATGGCGACGGTGAGGAGATCGCCTTCGCGCGAAACGGGCACGGCGACGAGGCGACGCGCGAGCTGTTCCGGGACGAGCTTGACCATCTCCGGCGGGATGGTGATGGCGGCAAGGTCGACAGACTCGGTCTGCGTCTTCTGCGCAAGGAATTGCGACAGGGTTTCCTGCGTGACGAAGCCGAGCTGGGCAAGAGCTTCGCCGAGGAGCCAGCCCTTGCGCTTTTGTTCGCGCAGGGCGAGGTCGAGCTGGGTCTGGGTGACGACGCCGCGGTCGAGCAGCCAGTCACCGAGACGGATGGCTTTCTGAGCTTGCGCCATAAGTCACAGAGGGATCGGCGGGAAACGGATTGGCTTTAGCCAGGTTGTTGGAAAGCGATCGAATGTCGCAAAAAGAAAGGCCGCCTCTCATCAAATGGGGCGGCCGACCTTGAGTATCAACTGTCGCCGGAGTCGCTCAGTAGTGGGCGATGTAGACGTAAAGCGTCACGGTGTTGTCAACCGCTGCTGCGCTATACATGCAGCGACCGGTGGAGTCGGCGCTGGTGCCGGTGTTATCGTCGCCATCAAGGATTTTGTTCATGGCGATGGCATCAGCAATCGCAACGCCTGGGATGAACGCCGCGACCACCATCTGACCCGACGTGAAGTCGGCGGTGGAGGTGCTGCGGTCGAGGTCAAAATTCACGCCGCCGACGGTCGCGGTCGGTGCGGTGACGGTGCCGGAGCTGGTGGCGGCCAGTGAGCGGATGTGAACTCGTCCGGACAGCGCGCTGGAATCGAAGGTCTGAGTTCCGATCGAGCAGGCGAAGAGCTTCTCGGTAAATCCGCCGGTCACGAGGTCCGCGTCGAAGCGTCCGGTGGCGACGGCGCCATTGGTGGTGCCGGTGCCATCACGGGTCGGTAACGAGCCGTTCTTGGTCAGATAGTCGGTGGTCGCGCTTTTCAAGCTGCCGAGGGATTGCGCGGCGGCATTGACCTTGCCGCGGGCAATGACACTGATGACGCGCGGAGTCAGCACTGCTGCCAGGATGGCAATGACAGCGACGACGCCGATGATTTCGATGAGGGTGAAGGCCGCAGCCTTCTGCTTCACGGGTGGATTGATCTTAGTTTTCATTTTAGGATGTTTGTTACTTTCTATCGTTCGTCTCACGTCGTTTCATCCTACTGGTAATTTTCACACGGAGCGCCCAAGCCCGGCGTAGCTGACCCTAGGAGCCGACATATAAAAAAATCGGCTTGCCGGGAAAATACTTTAGCAATTTGTTTGAGTGACCACTGGACCGCTCTCTGTCAGCAGGAGGCCAATCTTTGATCGCTGTCTTGCCAAGCTGGGACGCGAGATTGGTTTGAAGAATCACCCCGGCCTGAACGTCGATTCAACCGTTCGAACAACGAAGATTCATTATGAGCAAACCCTGGCAAATTCCGCGACGCACCTTCTTAAGAGGAATTGGAACGGCCATCGCCCTTCCCATGCTGGAATCGATGGTGCCGCTCCGGGCGCTGGCAGGCGCGGCAGATGTGGCGAAGCCTTTGCCGAAGCGCATGGCGTTCGTGTACGTGCCGAATGGAGCGAACATGGCCGACTGGACGCCTAAGACGGTTGGGACAGACTTCGAGTTGCCGCCGATTCTGGAGCCGCTGAAGAAGAACCAGAAAGATATCCTCGTCCTCTCGGGTCTTGCTCAAGACATGGGACGCCCGCACGGCGACGGCGCTGGCGACCACGCCCGTGCTTCCGCTACTTTCCTGACTGGCTGCAAGGCGCGGAAAACACCAGGCGCGGACATCAAGGTTGGCGTTTCCGTCGATCAAGTCGCCGCGCAAAAGATTGGGGACCGCACGCGGCTCGCCTCGCTCGAGCTCGGCACGGACAAGGCGCGGCTCGCCGGCAATTGTGACTCCGGTTATAGCTGTGCGTATTCGTTCAACATCTCGTGGAAAGGCGAAGCCACGCCCATGCCTCCGGAAGTTGATCCGCGCCAGGTGTTTGATCGCCTCTTTGGCAACGGCAACGCGGGAGAGATGGATGAGGCGCGGATCAAGCGCGACCGTTACCGCAAGAGCGTGCTGGACTTCGCCATGGAAGATGCGCGGCGTCTCAAGTCGGATCTGGGCCGGACCGATCAGCGGAAGCTCGACGAATACTTCACCGCCGTGCGCGAACTGGAACAACGCATCGAAAAGGCGAACAGCTTTGCGGCGGAACTTCCCGACTACGATCGGCCGACGGGAATTCCGAAGAGCTACGAGGA